>CAZSGO010000010.1:7421-18383 GCA_964606395.1 uncultured bacterium | reverse complement strand
AGAGCTATATATTAAACGCGATTCAAGCGAATATGTCGGACTATTTGGCTTTACCCGACAGGCGGAGATCAAAGATCTTAATTTGATCAGTGTACATGTACGTGGCAAACGGCTTGTTGGCGGTCTTGTGGGTTGGTGTGATCAAACGACTGTTACAAACTGCAGCAGTTCCGGTTCAATTACGGGAAGTGACTATATCGGCGGATTGATTGGACATTCATATACCTCAACGATCAATAGTTGTTACAGTGCAGGATCAGTCTCGGCTACACAATACTGTAACGGCGGGCTGATAGGAGGAAGTGTAAGTTCTTCCAATGTAAATAATTGTTATAGCAGGGCATCGGTAACCGGTATTAGCGAGATCGGCGGACTTGTGGGGTTGAACTCATCTTCCACAATTTCCAATAGTTATAGTGTGGGTCATGTCAGCGGAATCTATACCGTTGGCGGGTTGGTTGGAGAATCTACCGGTTCCACCGTTAATAGCTTTTGGGATAAAGTAACGTCAGGGAAATCATATTCCTCCGGCGGTACAGGCTTAATGACAGATGAAATGAAGACCTTGGAGACTTATACGAATGCAGGATGGGATTTTACAGAAATCTGGGGTATGGATAATGTAAGAAATACGGGGTATCCATTTCTTCAGTGGCAGCCGTTACCTGATCTTTATTTAATAAATATCGATAACATAGGTGCCGATTCGGCTTTGGTTCATTATTATATTGACCCCTCCGTTGAGAGGAGTTACGTGTGTTGGAGTTCAACGGGTACACCTACCGGCGAGGATTATATTGTCGCCGATTTTACTGTCGACAGCAGTGGCATCCGTACCTCAATTATCAGCGGTCTAACAAAAAACACCACTTATTACGTCCGAGTATTCATTTCAACTTCTTCCGGCATTAGCTACGGTAATTTGGAAACGTTTAAAACGAATATGTTTTTCGGAAACGGCAGTGAAGAGGACCCATACAGAGTCTCTGATCTTGATCAGCTGAAGTGGATATCGGATCATTCCGCGACTTGGAAAAAATATTTTATTCAAACGAACGATATCAATGCCTCGGAGACATATTCATGGAACAGCGGAGCGGGATGGAAGCCCATTGCAGATCTTTCACTGGATAATCCCTTTGCAGGGACCTACGATGGGCAGGGCTATGTTATTGACAGTCTCTACATCAACAGCTCGGAATACAGACGCACGGGCTTGTTTGGCCATGCGATAGATGCCGAGGTTAAAGATCTTGGTTTGACAAATGTAAATATTACCGGAGGAAATTATACGGGTGGACTTGTTGGACTCACTGAATCTTCACAGTTCAGTAATTGTTTTTGCGAGGGTTCGGTCAAAGGAGAGCGATTTGTCGGTGGACTGGCGGGGACCAGCAGTTCAACTTTCACTGATTGTCATACATCCGGGAATGTTCAAGGATACGATCATGTGGGTGGCATCATCGGAACCAACCATTCCAATATTTTCAGAAGTCACAGTAATGCCGTTATCAGAAGTACCTGGTGGAGCCTGGGCGGTATTGCCGGGTATAATAGCGGTACAGTATCTACTTGCTATAGTGATGGAGATGTGAATGGGGGCAGTCAGGTCGGCGGTGTTGTTGGACATAATGCCAACAGGATCTATAATAGCTATTCAATCGGTGCGGTAAGCGGTACAGCCGATGTGGGTGGATTAGTCGGTAATGATTATCACGGCAACATTCTTAATTGTTACAGTGCCGTACGAATTAACGGTGTCGGTTCAAATATCGGCGGATTTATCGGTGCGGTCAATACGGAAAGTACCTCCCGTACAGTTATTACCCATTGCTTTTGGGATAATGAAGTCAGCGGGATATCGACATCCGTTGCCGGTGAGGGGCTTTCAACCCAGGAAATGAAGACCAAATCGAATTTCACGGATGCCGATTGGGATTTTTATTCCATTTGGGATATTTCAGAGACAAAGAACAATGGTTATCCGCATCTCTTTTGGCAAACGCCCATACCTAGGATCAATATCATTTCTAAAACGGATATTTCTGATGTAGCGGTAAATATAGATTATGAAATGTTCTATCTGGGTGATCCCCACCCAAATCAACACGGTCTATGTTGGAATACCACGGGAGATCCAAGTGTTGCCGATAATAAATTGGAATTGGGTCCGGCTGATGCACGCGGTACATTCGATGTTGAAATTACGGACTTATCACCCGATACCAAATATTATATGCGGGCATTCGTAACAAGCGCTTTGGGTACCTTTTATTGCGATACACTTTCCTTTTCAACGGTCGGAACTTCCATTGGCGATCTATTGCCTCAGGATTATTCTCTTGAAGCTAATTATCCCAATCCTTTCAATCCGGTGACCACATTGCAATATGCTCTACCCGAACAGGTAGACGTGCATATGGCGATCTATGATCTTACCGGCCGAAAAATACGGGATTGGACAATTCAAGGTCAAACGGCCGGGATCTATAAGATCCAGTGGAACAGTATGGATAACTATGGCAATGCTGTTCCCAGCGGTATGTATATTTACCGCATGACGGCAGGAGAGTTTGTTGAGAGTAAAAAGATGGTGTTGATGAAATAAGAAACGTTGAGGTCTTAGGTAAAATTCATTGAACAATAATTTAATTATATTCTATTAATAGGATAGTCATATGAAAAACTTTTGCAAGATAGCGTTAATAGTCATTTCTATTGTCGGGTTATGTTATTCGGGTATTCCCAATGACACAAAGACATGGATCAGGATCGGTTCACTTAATTCCAGTGTTGATGCGTGGGGCGCGGAACGGGGTTGGAATCCCAATGCAAATTCTTATGAAGGAATGCAGTGGCCGGCCTGGTATGATAAAACGGATAATTTTGTGATCGATCGACAATTTATGGCTTGTAAGGATTTTACGGGTGCTGATGGTGTTGTGCTTGATTATAAATCAGTAAAATTTTCAAACTCTGCCGGGGTTTCCCAGATCATTCCTCAATCATTGTCTCAAACAACACGATATCCCGCGTGTATGATCACGGTTGATGATATTATTCAAACTTCTGAAGAGGACGTGATCACTGATATGCACAGTGCCTCCGAATCTCCAGCGGACCGTATGGTTACCAATGTGGTCCGAACCGGTATGGGCATAACAATGACACGTAAGGTTTATGCTTTCAGCCGCGGCAATCATGACAATTACAACATCATCGAATATACGTTTGAAAATACCGGAAATATTGATGATGATGACAGCCTGGAGATCAACGGAACGATACATGATTTTTATTTTGGGATGATTTCACGCTATTGTACATCGGAAGAGGTATATAACGTAAATAATCTTCGCCAGGGAACCTGGGGTGCTCACCAGTGGGTGCATCATACACCCATGGTCGATGATCCGGATCTCCCTTATTTTTATACATGGATGGGACAAGCTCAAACACATGATATCACCTTAAATTACGACAATATTGGTGTTCCCGTTCTTCCGGAAGAAGCCCCTTTAGATGAAGCCCGTATTCGCTGTCCGCAATTTGCCGGAACAGCCGTTTTACACAGCGATCTTGCTTATGATAATCCCGGCAATGATAAAAGTAAGATCCGTTTGGGCTGGTATGTGGGTGATGATGTGCCCGCGGAAGGAGCTGATCAGCAAATATGGACATTATTGAACGATAATTATCAGGGGTTGGGACAGATGGATACAGCCCAGGATGTTTATGCAGGACACAAGTTAGCCGATAGAATGTCACCATTTTCAGTGATCGACCATATGGCCGGCACCAATAGTTATATGAGTTTCGGGCCATATGATATTCCACACGGCGAAACGGTGACCATTGTTCTTTGTGAAGCTGTTTCCGGCTTATCACGTGAGACCGCGAAGGAGGTCGGAACAAACTGGTATAAAGCTTATCGGGGGGATGCGGTTGATCTAACGCTTCCGTCTGCGCCGCTGTATCGTGATCCCGAACCCGTTGCGGAGAATGCCGATTCCATGGATATTTACAAGAATATGTGGGTTTATACCGGAAAAGACTCAATACTCAAGACCTTCTATTCCGCAAAGCAAAATTATGACAGTGATTTTGGGATCCCTTTGGCGCCTCCACCGCCTAGTACATTTGAAGTGACATCGCAAAGCGATGGGGTGGATCTGCAATGGGCGGATAATTCGACTTCAGATCCCACGTTTGAAGGTTATCGTATCTATCGTGCTTTGAACAAGCCCGATGAAGAGTATGACATGATCTTTGATTGTAATATGAGCGATAGTAATCTTGTTTATGCTTATAAAGATATGAATTGCGAAATGGGGCAGAGCTACTATTATTATGTTGTTTCATATGGGATTGATGAAATTGATGGCGTTTTGGAAAGTGGACGGGCCTATACGCAAACCACGATCCCGGCGGGTTTAAGTTTATTGAAACCCATTGGTAAAGGAACCAAAGATGAACCCTATCAAATCAGCGTTTTGGACAACTTGTTTTGGCTGAGTCTAAGTCAAAATGAATGGGGAAAATATTATATTCAGACGGCTAATATCAATGCTTCGAAAACAGCTGATTCCGAGTCGGGATTTACTCCTTTGGGAATGTTTTTGGGAGTATATGACGGGTGCGGTTACACGATTGACAGTTTATATATCAATCGAAGCGAAAACGATCAGGTTGGCTTTTTTGGATATACCGAGTCGGCTACAGTTAAAAATCTGGGATTGACCAATGTGCGGATAAGCGGAAGAAATATCGTAGGGGGTTTAACCGGTTTAACCAATTCATCTCTCATAAGTCAATGTTATGTTACCGGCGTTGTAGAAGGGAAAAACAATGTTGGGGGTATTGCAGGCAGAAATGACGGATCTTGCATCAGCTACTGTTATAATCTGTCAACCGTAACAGGTGAAGAAAATGTAGGCGGCATTTGCGGTCAAAACTATGAAACGATCAGTTCTTGTTACAATGCGGGTCCTATAAGCGGAATTAATTATGCGGGTGGCATAGCGGGTGGTTTTTCAATGACGGTTGATAAAAGTTTTTGGGATACGGAAGTATCCGGGCAGTCGTCATCAGCCGGAGGAACGGGATTAACGAGCAGTGAAATGAAAATGCTCGAAACATATATTCAGGCGGGGTGGGATTTTACGGTAGTTTGGACGTATCATGCCGACAGAAATCAGGGCTATCCTTACTTGCTTATTCAAAAAGATAATCCTTTCAGGGTTATGGCGCCCCTAAGTATATCAAACCATTCTTTAACGATCCCTTTTATGGCGGATACCGGATCTGTGACATATGGTCTCTGTTGGAATGAACTTGGGTATCCCACAATTTCAGATGAACATCTGGATGGTGAAACAACAGATTCAACAGATGATTTGGTGGGAATTGTAAATAATTTGGATGAAAATACTGTTTATTATATTCGAGCTTTCCAATCGGATACCGGTGATGTAAAATACAGTAATATGATCAAAGTAAACACCACTGTCTTTGCTGAAAGTGGAACATCGGACGATCCCTACAGGATCTCAGAGGCGTATCAATTGAAGTGGATATCACAAAATCCCATAGCATGGAATAAGCACTATATACAGACAGCCGACATTAATGCCGATACGATATCTTCATCATTTGGCGAGGAAGGCTGGTTGCCGATCGGTTATAACAACGGTATTTATCTGAATCGTCCTTTTTCGGGATCATATGATGGACAAGGTTACAAGATCGATGCCCTGCATCTTGATCGAACAAGTGATGGGTCCGGAATGTTCGGGTATGTACGATCGGCCAAGCTAAACCGTATTATTCTGACAAATGTAAATATTAAAGGCAATAATTTTGTTGGTGGTTTAGTCGGGGAAGTGGACAATTCTTTGATAGACAGTTGTTATGCCGGTGGCTCTGTCAGTGGCAATTATTCTATTGGCGGATTATTTGGAAAAATTTATGATTCCGATATTAATCGTTGTTCATCCGGCAATTCGCTTTCCGGAGAAAGATACATAGGTGGATTGATAGGGTCTACGTATAAAGCGACTGTCTATAGATCTTTTAGTAATTCTTCGGTAAATGGGACATCGTGGTGCGGCGGTCTTATCGGGTCAACCGATGATAGAACCATATTGAGTAAATGTTATGCGAATGGATCTGTCAATGGGACATCATATATCGGGGGACTGATCGGGTCAAATAATGCTGCAGTCAGCGACTGCTATAGCAGAGGCTCTGTAAGCGGGATTAGTCGAGCCGGCGGTCTTATGGGAACAAATCGAGATGCTACAAAAGTAAGGGCATGTTTTTGGGATAAACAAACATCCGGTCAATCCACCTCAGCCGGAGGAAGCGGAAAAACAACATTGGAGATGAAGGATATGTCGTCATATTCCAATGCCGGATGGGTATTTAAAACCGATGACGAGGAAGGGATATGGAATATCAGCATTGAAGTGAATGATGGATATCCCGTGTTAAGTTGTATGTATCCCGATCTGCCTGTGCCCGTACTAAGTTCTATTGGAGATCCGATCCCCTTGAATTATTCTCTTGAAGCCAATTATCCCAATCCTTTCAATCCGGTGACCACATTGCAATATGCTCTACCCGAACAGGTAGACGTGCATATGGCGATCTATGATCTTACCGGCCGAAAAATACGGGATTGGACAATTCAAGGTCAAACGGCCGGGATCTATAAGATCCAGTGGAACAGTATGGATAACTATGGCAATGCTGTTCCCAGCGGTATGTATATCTATCGTTTGATAGCGGGCGATTTTATTAAAAGCAATAAAATGGTGTTGATGAAATAAAGTGAGAGCCTATGAAAATGCACAATAAACATGTAACGGTCATGATCCTTGTTCTGTTATCTTTACTGATATGTGCCTGTTTGCCATCAGCGGGTGTATATCGGCCGCCGGACCTGGAATCCCATTATGTCGGTCGTTGGAATTTATATCAATATGCGGATTTCGATTCATCTTTGGTAGACACGACAGATCTGATCGTACTTTATTCAGATTCCACTTTTACCTGTTCATTCAATCTATTTACCGAAGATAGATCTGAAGTCGAAGGAACATGGTATTTGTCTTATCAAATGGAATCCTACGATGCGATCTACACGACCATAAATTTCAGATCGGCAGATCTTCACGGATCATGGAAAGTGCGTGTCATTGAAAATGAGACACAGCATTTAATGAAATGGTTTGAGCTGGATTGGAGTACCGACGTTTTGTTATGTTCATGGTCCTATGCCGGCGGCGCTCATCTTCCGCCTAATGAGCAAGAAGATAAAAAGTAAATCATCTAAAAAGTCATCAACTATTTGATCCCTGCAAATGCTCCGTTAATCGATGCAACAACTCTTTAAGCTGCTGAATTTCTTCTATCGAAAGCACATCCGGGATCATGCCTTGCGATAATTTCATGGGGATCTCCGCTGCTTTTTCCTGCAAGGCCTTTCCGGCTTTGCTAAGGCTTACCTCAACACGTCTCTCATCTTCTTTGCTGCGTTCCCGTCTCAGCAGTCCCTGCGCTTCCATGCGCTTCAGCAGGGGAGTGACCGTGTTGGTGTTCAATAGAAGTTTCTGTGAGATCGCATTCACGGTCAAGCCACCATGCTCCCAAAGTACCATCATGACCAAATACTGCGGATAGGTGATCCCCAATTCATCGAGAAAAGGTTTATATCGCCGTGTGATCAAGTGCGAAGTTGCGTACAGTGGAAAACATAATTGATTTTCCAGCTTAAGTTGTTCATAGGCCATGATAATCCTCCGTCATTTAATTTAGCATCATATGGTTCTGTAAAAAACGATCTATCTTTTCGGGTTTTGTAGCGGGAGAAAAACGCTTGATCGGTTTTCCGTTAGCATCCATGAGGAACTTTGTAAAATTCCACTTGATGTCCTTGCCGCCGATGCCACTTAAGGAATTTTTGAGGAATTGATATATCGGGTGTGCTTCCGGACCGTTGACATCAACCTTGCTGAACATCGGAAAGCTAACTCCATAATTGAGTACGCAACCTTCGGCAATACTTTTGTCGTCGCCCGGTTCCTGGTTGGCAAATTGATTGGAAGGAAAACCCAGGATAACCAGTCCACGGTCTTTATAGTCTTTATACAATTTTTCCAATCCTTCAAATTGTGGTGTAAATCCGCATTTGCTTGCCGTATTGACGATCAAGATCGTTTTACCCTTGAATTCACTCATATCAATATTCTTGCCTTGAAGGCTAAGAGCCGAAAGATCATAAAAAGATGTTTTCATTATGCATTCCTTATAAGAGTTGTTTCAACAGGGACATTGCCTGTGATCGATTTAGAGTAGGGACAAGTATGATGAGCTTTATCGATCAATTCCAACGCCGTTTTTTCGTCGACGCCCGGAAGCTCAACATCCAGCTTGACAGCAAGAGAAAAATCGCTTCCACCCGCATGATTGAAGTTGACATGCGCTGTGATACTGGTGTTTTTCAGGGTTATTCCACTTTGCTTTGCAACCAAATTCAAGGCTCCGTCAAAACATGAAGAATATCCCGCTGCGAACAATTGTTCGGGATTTGTAAAGAAACCTCCGCTTCCGCCCATTTCTTTGGGTGTGCGGGTTTCAAGATTTAAAATACCGTCGTGACTTTTAACTTCACCGTTCCGTCCACCTCTGGCAGTAACGTGTGCTGTGTATAATGTATTCATTTGTTTTATCCTTTCGTATGCGATTATATCGTTCACGATATAATAATACGACATAACTGTTTATATCGCAAGCGATATAATAATTATTTTTAAAACCAATTTTCATGATCATTGTGAATAAAAATTAAAAAGGGACCCGCTTGGATCCCTTATATAAATTGAATATATTTCTCACGTCTCACGTCTCACGTCTCACGTTTTACGTTTTACGTCTTACGTTTTACGTTTTACGTCTCACGTTTTACGTCTTAATATAACCCTCACATACAAGAACACGATTGGTAGACAGACCAAATACATCAGGATGCCATAGACGCCCGATGGCAATGAAAATACCGATAAGCCTTCAGCAGCCGGCAAAATAATATTTCCGATGGCTATACCAAGCGTGGCATTTTGTATACCGGTGGCAATGGCCACAGACACAGCTTGGGGTTCTTTCATTTTGAACAATTTTGATGAAAAGTATCCTATTAAAAGCATGGCAACGATAAGGATAACAATTGCCGGCCCCAGAATTTTAACGTTCTCTACAAAGGTATCCCATTCGCTGGCCAATGCGGCAACAACGATCAAGGCAAAAAGTCCGGAGGATATTTTACTGGCGATCGGTTCGAACTTCTTGGTGAATTTTTGTCTTTTGGCATGTATCCATAAACCGATACCCACCGGTATGATTGTAATGAGAACCATCTTTAGCCCCAGCATTAAAATGTTCATATCGGGGGCATCAGCTCCCATGAAATAATTCAATGAGAAGGCAGCGATCAACGGTAAGGTCAGTACTGAAACGACACTGACAACAGCGGTGTAGGATATGGATAAAGCTGTATCACCTTTTGCCAGTTTTGTGACAATGTTGGATGTTACACCTCCCGGGCATGCCGATAAGATCATCAAGCCGACAGCTACGTGACCTTTGATCCCTAAAAGCGCAATGATCCCGAAGGCGACCAAGGGCAGTAAGATCATTTGATTGATCAAGCCAAGTGCAAAAGCTTTGGGTTGACGAAAAACATTTTTGAAATCGTCAAGTGTCAGGCCCAGTCCTAAACTGAACATGATAAATACGAGAGATAGGGGCAATATGATATCAATGATCATACCGGACTCCTTTCAGTTTCGTTAAGTTTCCACAATGTCTTGGATCTGAAAAATGCGGTGGTGGATACCACCGAGTGCTCCTGATCCCTCCTGTTGTTTTAAAATAGGGGAAATATGGGTGCCAGGAAAGAAAAATATTCCTGCGTTATGCCAAGGGTTCAGTTAATGATTTAGAAAAGGGAATTTTTAAACAGTTTAACATACACTATTTAAGCACAAGTCTCAAAATAAGAAAAACAATGAGCATTGAACCGGCAAACATATAATTATAGCGCAAATACTTTCTGCGTTTTTCTGTCGGCTTGCCAATTAATTTTATACTAAAAAATAGAACACCAATATCCATCAAGAAAATAGGAATGCCGTAAAGCGGGTTTAGCCAACCCAATACGAATGGAATAATACTGATAAAGATCATGAAAATAAAAATTCCCAGACCTATACGAAGAGCTTTTTCAGGCCCAAACTTAACAGCCAAAGAACGGGATCCTTTTTTTAGGTCGCCTTCGATATCCAGGGCATCCCCTGTGATCTCCTCACCCAGATCGAATAAAGCTGCAATGATCGCAAATAATAGAACGGTGGGTTCAAAGACAATGCCGACAACGAAACTGCCAAAAATAAAGGTCATCCCAACCGAAAAGCTGACCAGCAAATTTCCCGATAAACCGCGAAGCTTAAATCTCCAGTTATAAAGAACTCCGACGATCCATACCAGCAAGCCCAAGAGAAAACTTTCAATATTGATAAATCCTGTAACGACGATACCCGCAAAACTTAAAATACCGAAAAACACCAGAGCTTCGCGTTTAGATACTCTGCCTGATGCAAGTGCCCGGTGTGGCGCGTTGATCTTATCTGTTTCAATATCAAAATAATCATTTAAGACAAGGGCTGCGGCGGAAATGAAAAACACACTGAGAAATCCCAGAATGAGCTCTTTGGCTTCCGGGAGTTTACCTAAAGCAAGTATTTCGCCCAAAATAACGCAAACTCCAGCGAACAACGGTAGTTCGAAGCGCAATAATGCAATGAATCCACTAAGCTTATTTGTTGGGTTTTTCTTGACCATAAATCATTTCCAAAGTCTTGTAATTTAAACCTTAAACCTTAAACCTTAAACTTTAAACTTTAA
>CAZSGO010000010.1:0-7321 GCA_964606395.1 uncultured bacterium | reverse complement strand
TATATTTTTATATTGCCTTACTAAGCCCTATACCGCAATATTGCAGTGAAAAACCAACGCTCTGATATAGGTTTTGTGCGTTTTCCAGATCCCCGCTAACATTTAGTGATATGGATTTTGCTTCTCTCTTATCAAATAGATAATTGATCGCGCAACTTAAAAGTAATTTACCGAAACCTTTCAGGCGCTGTTTATTATCTACACCTAAAAATTGAATTTCGCACTCATCAAGGCAAATTATAACAAATCCTGCAAACATATTTCCATCAAGAGCCATCAGCACTTTATGACTTTTATCCCGCATCTCAAGAATACGTTTACCGCTGTAGTAGGGATCAGGAAAAAGAGTTTTATACAATTCCAAGAAATCTTTTTCGTGCTTAATATCAAGAGGGAGGCATTCGGTTGAGGTTAATTGGATCCTGCTCTCTAACGGTAGATGATAGACATAAGAAACATGATCTTTTTCAGTAAACCCATGATCTTGATAAAAATCTCTGCCGGTATTGTTTTTAGTATTCAGATAAGCTCTGAGCTCCTTGATCTTAGAGGGAAGCATATTTAAGGTCTGTTCATATAGTGTTTCTGCGTGAGCACCCCATTGCTGACTATTGATCAAGGGGCCTTGTAACCAGGCTGTGCCCATCTCTTCATCAAATTCCGCTCCCATGCTTCCGATAATTTTACCCCTATGGAGAATTAAATTATATAAAAGCTCACCATTCTTATAATTGGTGACAAGATCTTGTGCAACTTCCTCAGCGGATTCTCCTGCCCAGGAATGGATACAATGTTGTTCGGGATTTTGTGCTAATTTAACAATATGTTCTGCGATCAGGGAGAGATCATTTATCGTTGCTTTTTTGTAAGTGTATTCCAGTGACATAATATACTTTCCAAATTATTTTCCACTTGCTGGACAGGGAAAACAATATGTTTTAATAATACTAAATAATGCGATCTATAGATCGAGCGATCATTTTTCCATTGGATTCAGATTTGCATGAGCGATCCATTTCCAGTCCTTGCCATTATGCATGAAAACGGTCAGGCGTTCAGCGGGTGCTCCCGGCAGTAGTTTCCCGTCTATAGTTTCCTGTACGGCGACTGAATAGGTCACGACCAGAACATTCTCATCTTGAGTGGAGATGAAATTATCAAGCGTATAGTCACCGAGATGCAGGGCCATTAGAACATTGATCTCACCGTCTTTGTTTCTTGCTTTGTCTTCATGTACCGATTGAAATCCGGGAGAGAGCCATTTTTCAAAGGTCGCTTTGTCATCTTTATTGAAATCTTTCCACAGTGCACGGACCAGCTTTTCGCCGTCTCCGTTGGGGGTTGACATTAATCTGGACTGCTGGCAGCCGATCATACTGATGACAAATAAAATACTAAGTAAAATTAAAAGTGGCTTTTTCAATTTATTCCTCGTTGTTTAGTGGTTTTACCCCAATATATACGGAAGTTGTGATTTAAAGGCAATAAACTTTTGGCTAAAATTAATTACGGATTTTGCTAAGAGTGACATCTACCCATTGAAGGAAAGGGAATCTAAGGCGAAAAGGTGAAATGGAGAAGAGGAGAGGTGGAGAAGGGGAAAGATCTGGAGGATGAATTTTTAGTTTTTGTAAAAGGCATGTTTTTCGGTCCTATTTTCGTATGTAAAAACTATCAAAACAGAGACTCAACCGCAACACATTATTGACATTGACACTTTAATAATATATATAAAGAAGATATTTCCTTATCCAGTAAATCCTGTTATCCTGTCAAAGGACATCCTGTCTGTTTTGTCTTACGCGGCTTTTCTGAACACGCCGCAGCTACGGGTGCAAATACCACAGTCCGTACATTTTTCCTGATCAATAATGGGAGCGCCGTAACCTTTTTGAGAAATTGCGCCTACCGGACAACGGCTGACGACGGGACAGGGATGGTTCTGAGGACAGTATTCTTCGCGGACTTGGATCATTTTAAAATTCCTTATAAATTCTTGTTACACCATAATTTAGAGCGAATATTACAACGGGATATCTGAAAAGCAAAGCAAAATTTGCCGGAAAGATAAAATACTTTGTAAAACAAGAAAAAACATAATGATACGAAATAATCTTTCCGGCGGACACACGGGTCCGCCCCTGCATACGTACTTTTAATTGTTTTCCTTTTTCCATTTTTCTCCCGCACGCCCATACTCCTACACTTTCGCACCCCGATACCCCACTCTAATACTCCGAACCCCGAACTCCAACACGTCATTGTTTCTTGGAATTTGCCTGCCCTTAGTAGCCTTGGCGAAGAAGGGTCTCCTGTCTCTTGGAATTTGTCTCCTGTCTCTTCTAATATCATTTGTCCATAATCGGATTATCATGTATATTTCCTCAATGGATACCTTAAAGGAAACGCAGCTCTCGAGTGAAGCCGTTTTTGACGGTGCTTTGTTACATGTGCGCAAAGATATTGTAAGGTTACCTAATGGGGAGTCCTCTGTTCGTGAGTATATCGAGCATCCGGGTGCGGTAGCACTTGTAGCATATTTGCCCAATGGAGATCTCTTGCTGTTGAATCAGTTCAGATATCCCCTGAAAAAAGTATTTATCGAGTTACCGGCAGGTAAGATCGATCCGGGTGAAACACCCGAACAGACCGGATTTCGCGAACTGGAAGAAGAAACCGGTTACAAAGCCTCGGAACTGAAGTTTTTAACGACCATTCATCCTTGTATCGGTTACAGCGATGAAGTGATCCATATTTATGAGGCCTTTGGTCTCACCGAGGGACATAAACAAACGGACAATAACGAATTCACAGAAGCGTTTAGCCTGTCGTTTGACCATGCGATCCAGCAGATCAAAGACGGCAAAATTACCGATGTAAAAACAATGATCGGTCTGATGAGCGCAAAAATGAGAAAGGATGATCATGAGCCTCAAAAATAATATGCGAAAGATCTACGATGGAGTTTGCCACGACCCCCATTCTGTCCTGGGTATGCACGAAAATAATGATCTTGAAAAAGTAGTACGGGTTTTTCAACCGGAAGCGACCGCCGTATCCATTACTCTTCTTGACAGCAAGAAAAAGCTCGCGCTGGATCATGCCGACCTTGATGGATTTTGGGATGTCACCTTCACGTCTGAAGCATTTGAAAAATATGAAGTTCATGTGGAGTACGCCGATGGCAACAAGTTTGATTATATTCATCCCTACCAGTTTATGCCCCATATAAATGAAGAAGATGCCTATCTTTTTGGAAAAGGCGATCATCATTTTATTTACGATAAACTGGGCGCGCATGTATGCGAAATGGAGGGGATCAAAGGTGTGGCTTTTGCCGTCTGGGCTCCCGCCGCCCGGCGCGTGTCCGTTGTAGGGGACTTTAATCTCTGGGACGGCCGTAAGCATATGATGCGTGTGCTCGGCTCATCGGGTATTTGGGAAATATTCATACCGGGCGTTAAAGCCGGATTAAAATATAAATTCGAGATCTATACCCGCGACGGTCAATTGAAACTGAAAGCGGATCCCTATGCAAGTTTAGGTGAATTAAGGCCCGGGAATGCATCACGTATTTACGAGTCCAAATATAAATGGAAAGATAAAAAATATTTGGCTGATCTACCCGAACATGCTCTGAATCAACCTATGAGTATTTACGAGGTGCATCTTGCCTCCTGGAAACGTAAGGATGACTGGGAATGGTATACCTATAAAGAAATAGCACCCATTCTGGTTGATCATGTTAAACAACACGGATTTACACATATAGAATTGATGCCGGTCATGGAATATCCTTTTGATGGATCATGGGGATACCAGGTCACCGGATATTATGCACCGACATCTCGTTTTGGCGAACCCGATGATCTGAAATATTTGATCGACTATTGTCACAAGAATGGAATTGGCGTATTGCTTGATTGGGTGCCGGCTCACTTCCCAAAAGATGCGTTCTCCTTGGCTCAGTTTGACGGAACGGCTCTTTACGAGCACGCAGACCCGCGAAAAGGTGAACACCCTGACTGGGGGACCCTGATCTTTAATTACGGCCGTAACGAGGTTGCAAACTTCCTGATTTCAAATGCACTTTATTGGATCAAGGAATTTCATGTGGACGGTTTGCGCATTGATGCCGTTGCCAGTATGCTTTACCTGGATTACAGTCGGAAAGCGGGTGAGTGGGTCCCGAACCAATACGGCGGCAATGAAAATCTGGATGCCATCGAATTTATGAAAAAACTTTCGATCATTGTCGGCAAGTATTTCCCCAAGGCTCTTCTCATTGCAGAAGAATCCACAGCATGGGGCGGCGTCAGTCACCCTGTTCATACGGGTGGATTAGGCTTCGATTTTAAATGGAACATGGGTTGGATGAATGATTTTCTTCGCTATATGTCAAAAGATCCCATACACAGAAAGTACCATCACAGCGATATGACATTTTCAATGCTGTACCAATATTCCGAAAATTTCATTCTTTCGCTTTCTCATGATGAGGTCGTTCATGGTAAAGGATCGCTTCTGAACAAAATGCCGGGTGATGACTGGCAGAAATTTGCAAATTATAAGTTGTTATTGGCCTTTATGTTCTGTCATCCGGGTAAGAAATTGCTCTTTATGGGGTCTGAACTGGCACCCTGGGGCGAATGGAATGAAGAACGCGGGATAGAATGGGAATTGGAACAATATGAACCCCATCGGACCGCCAAAAAATACATGACCGCGCTAAATAAATTATATACATCATCTCCTTCTCTTTGGGAACGGGATCAGGATCCTTCAGGTTTTGGATGGATCGATGGCGGAAATATGGAACAATCCATTGCCTCTTTTTTCCGTCGCGGAAATGACCTTATGGAAGATCTTATCGTGGTATGTAACTTTACGCCCGAGACCTATTTCGATTACCGTTTAGGCGTACCCGAAGCGGGAGAATACAATGAAGTATTCAATTCGGATGATAAAGAATTTAATGGCAGTGGCGTGATCAAGAACGATCTTCAGAAGACTGAAAAGATCGAATGGAACGGTCGAAAACAATCTATCATGATCGGTATCCCACCACTTTCCTGCGTGATCTTTAAGCGCAAAGACCTGTCGAATGAAAAATAAAACGGTTATTTATGCTATTATCGACTGGGGATTGGGTCATGTTACCCGGTCCACTCCCATTATTCGCCGATTGATCCATGACGGGAACCGCGTGATCCTGGTTTCTCATGGGAAGGCGCTGTCTATGCTTAAAGAAGAATTTCCCGATTGCATCATTCGTGATGTAAAGGACACGCAGATCGCCTACCCGAAATTCGGATGGATGTTCGTTTTTAAGATCGTCTCTCAGGTCCCTAAAATGTTATTGGGCTGGAGACATGAACGCAAGCAAATCAAAGCGTTAGTGCAAGAATTTGACCCCGATCTGATCATGACAGAAATGCGCTTGGGCTTTTGGTGCAAAAAAGTTCCTTCTGTCCTTATCACACATCAGCTGCGTTTTCACTTACCGAAACATTTGTCTATGTTCATGATCTTTGGTGAATGGTTTAACCGTATTGTGTTCAGGCATTTCGATAATGTGTTCGTTCCCGATGCGGCGGGAGAACCGAATCTATCCGGCGATCTTTCCCATAACAGTCGGATCTCACGTCATCCCAAAGTAAAACATATCGGCTGCTTGTCCAGTATTGTTCCCGATGACAATCCACCCAAAAAAGATATTGATCTTCTGATCTCTATCTCGGGTCCCGAGCCTCAACGGACACAATTTGAAGAAAAAGTATTAAGTCAATTGGATAAAATTTCCGGTAGGGCAGTGATAACCCTCGGGAAACCAGCAATCCAAAATAATATTATTAAACAAACGGATAATGTCACCGTGACCGCTCATTTGAACCGAAAAGAGATGAATGATATGATGCAGCGTGCAAAACATATCGTATGCCGCTCCGGTTATTCAACGGTCATGGAATTGCTGGCTCTGCAAAAAACGGCACTTTTTGTGCCGACGCCGGGACAGACGGAACAGGAATATCTGGCGGAATTGTATGAAAAAGAAGGACTGTTTACTTATTGCACTCAAGATGAACTTGATCTTGGGCACCTTCATTTTAATACCGATCGACAGATCGCCAGGGATCATATTCCCATTAATCAACTTGATCACATAAACGAATTACTGGAATCTCTATGCACTTAACGGTTTATATCATAACGGCCATTGCCTATGCCTTTGCAGGCTGTTATGTTCTGTATATTTTCTTTTTTTATATGGGGTTTCGCAAGATAAAATCTCATGACTTGAAACAAGATGAAGAATTGCCGAATTTAACGGTGATCGTATGTGCAAAGGATGAAGAAAAAAATATTGAAGCGTGCACAAGATCCATTTTGGCACAGGATTATCCCCAAAATAAATTTACGATCATTGCGGTCAATGATCGATCTGAAGACAAAACAGGCAATATACTAGATACTCTTTCACAAGATCATTCACATCTTAAAGTATTACATTTATCCACTTGCCCGGAAGGGGTGTCCCCCAAAAAGAATGCCATATCTCAGGCAATAAAAATATGCACTACAGATTATGTTGTGGCTACCGATGCCGATGTTCAGCATAAAAAGGGCTGGTTGCGCACTTATGGATCATTATGTGAAGAGAAAGTCGGAGCGGCCACCGGAATATGCTTATATCGTAAAGATACTTTCAAATCTAAATGGGAAGAAACATGGCAATCCATGCAGACTATAGAGAATCTTTCCTATAGTATGGTGATCGCCGGTGCCATGGTCAATGGTTTTGCCATTACGGCTCATGGCGGGAACATGATGTTCAGAAAAGATCTCTTTGTCGATGAAAAAGCTTTTAAAAATCATATTGTCACGGGTGATGATTCGGATATTGTTTACGAAGCACAACGCAGGAAATATAAAGTTCTTTTTAATGCTCATCCTGAATCCGTGGTACAGGTTGTTCCCGAAAGCAGAATTAAAGATGTGATCAATCAACGTATTCGTTGGGCTTCCCATACGATGAAGGCCACTTTGCCGGTGGTTATTTTAGGTTTAACGGTATTCTTTTTTTATTTGGCGACCATATTCCTTCCTGTCCTGGCTATTTGGGATCTGAATGTTTTGCCCTATTGGGGTGGACTTGTTTTGATCAAAGCATTATGTGATTTTTTCTATATGACTATTTCAATGCAAAAATTTAAAATACCGTTTAAATTTAAGAATTTATTTTTAATGGAGCTTATTCATGCACCATTTATTGTTTGGGTTGGATTATACGGTACATTCGGTACGTTTACCTGGAAAGGTA
>CAZSGO010000009.1:15928-19191 GCA_964606395.1 uncultured bacterium | reverse complement strand
AGTGCTTGCAATTTAAAATAGTTCCGAACAATTAAAGATACAAGAAACAATAACCAAGAATCAAGAAAAGATTTAAGATCTCAAAACGTAAAATCAATATAAAAAACAAGATCCCGGATAAGCTCACCTTTGGCAATCTTTCCGGGATGACGTGTTCGGGTATTCTGATGACAATTATGTGTAAATTAAAAAGAGACGCAAGATCTTGCGTCTCTACAATCTGTGAAATCTGCGAAATCTGTGGTTTGAATTTATCCCTGTATATTCCACTTCAAATACGCCTGAATAAACCCATCAATATCCCCATCCATCACATTTTGAAGATTGCCGGTTTCATGTGAAGTACGTGTATCTTTAACAAGCGTGTAAGGCTGAAAAACGTAGGAACGGATCTGTGAACCCCAGCCGATGTCGGTTTTGGTTTTATCCAATTCAGCTTTTTCGGCCTGTTGTTTCTTCAATTCTTCTTCGTAAAGTCGTGATTTTAGGACTTTCATGGCCGTTTCTTTGTTCTTGTGCTGAGAGCGCTCGTTCTGACAGGATACAACGATATTTGAAGGAATATGCGTGATCCGGATGGCCGACTCGGTCTTGTTGACGTGTTGTCCACCGGCACCGCTGGCACGAAATGTATCGATCCGAAGATCTGCGGGATTAATTTCAATTTCGATATCATCATCGACTTCGGGATAGACAAATACCGAAGCGAAAGAGGTCTGGCGTTTTCCCTGGGCATTAAATGGCGATATACGCACCAATCTGTGAACTCCGATCTCGGCTTTGAGATAACCGTAGGCATAGGGGCCCGTCACTTCGATCACGGCTTCTTTAATTCCGGCTTCATCACCCGGTTGGTAATTCAGCACCTGGTAATCATATCCGCGGCGTTCCATCCAGCGAGGGTACATGCGATAGAGCATACTTGCCCAATCGTGAGATTCTGTCCCTCCCGCCCCGGGATGGATCACTAAGATCGCATTACTTTTATCCTGTTCTCCGGAAAGGAGTTTCTCGATCTCAAGGTCATTGATCTTTTGCGAGAAACTTTGAACCAGTTTATTCAGTTCTTCAAGATCAGCGGCACCTTCTTCATGCAGCATCCATTGAAGATCAATATCTTCCTTGAGAAGATTCATATCTTTCCATTTCTTGATCTCGAATTCAAGATCTGAGATCTCTTTAGTGACTTTTTGAGCTGAAAGATTATCGTTCCAAAAATTCGGTTCAAGGGTTTTTTCTCTTAAAGCCTTGATCTGGTCAAATTTTTCATCCAGATCCGTATAGGCTTTAACTTCCTCATATTTTTTGAGGACTTCATTATATTCATCTTGAATTTGTTCTGGTGTTAACATAAAAAGCTCCTAAAACGACAAGATACACCCAATGAGTGTATCTTGCAAAAATTTATTTTGACCTTCAGAGGTCGTTGATGATCGCTTCAGTTTCCAATGCGATAACAAGTTCTTCATTTGTTGGGATAACCGCGACCTTTACTTTGGAATTATCGGCATGTATAAAGCCTTCTTTTCCGCGTATAACCGATTTATTCTTTTCTTCATCGAGATAAAGACCCATGCATTCCATATGGGCACAGACCGGGCCGCGTGTCAGGTCACCGTTCTCACCGACACCGCCGGTGAAAATGATCCCGTCAACACAACCCAAAGCAGCGGCATAGGAACCGATATATTTTTTAATGCGGTAGTTGAACATATTAAAAGCGAGCAGAGCATTTTTATCGCCTTTTTCTACGTCTTCTTCAACATCACGCAGGTCGCTTGATTTTTTATAAATTCCAAGAATTCCGCTCTTTTTATTAAGCATCATGTTCATATCGTTAATGGACATGTCTTCATATTCGGCGATCTTAAGAACCGCACCACCGTCCACATCACCGGAACGGGTACCCATCATAAGACCTTCAAGTGGAGTAAAACCCATGGAGGTGTCAATGGATTTCCCACCTTTGATCGCGGTAATGGAAGCACCGTTACCGATATGGCAGGATATAAGATTCAATTCTTCAACCGGTTTGCCTACCAATTCGGCAAAACGACGGGAAACATAATAATGTGACGTTCCGTGGAAACCGTAACGACGGATACCGTATTTTTCATAATATTCTTTGGGGAGCGCATACATATAGGCATAATCGGGCATTGATGCATGAAAAGCGGTATCAAAGACACCGGCCATCGGGGTATTGGGCAAATGAACCTTTGCCGCTTTGATCCCGGCAATATTTGCAGGGTTGTGAAGTGGTGCCAGTTTAATGCAATCATCCATCACTTCCATCACATCATCGGTGATCAGCACGGATGAATTGAAATGCTCGCCGCCATGGACAAGTCGATGTCCAACGGCATCAAGTTCATCAAAGCTGGTCAGCACTCCATTCGTTTTATCGATCAAAAGGGAGAGTACAATTTCAATGGCAGTGTTATGATCCGGAATCGCTTTTTCGAAAGTCACTTTGTCGGCACCTTTCTTTTCATGCTTGATCTTTGAACGATCCAAGCCGATACTTTCAACCAATCCTTTAGCAAGATAGTCTTTCGTAACGGTGTCTATGACTTGATATTTTACTGATGAGCTTCCCGAATTAATGATCAAAACTTTCATTTACTGCCTCCGTTAAAATTAACGACGAAATATAGCATTTAATCGATAGTTTAAAAATGGATATTTTATTTTTTTCTACCTCTGTGTCAATTGAGTCAATAATCTTAACTTTTCAAGTCCAAATATGTAACCGCACATACAAATTATGCAAAAGGAAGTTCAGGTTTAGTAAATTAAATTGAGTCAGTTTAAAATCACCATTCACCAAAAGGAAATTCAGCCAAATGTGCATTCAAGTACCGAAGATCGTGCGTTACTTCCTCGCCGACCCAACCGGGTTTATCAAAATATTGGTCTTCGGATTCCAATTCGATCTCGGCAACAACCAATCCGCTGTTGGCGCCGAGAAATTCATCGACATCCCATGTTTTACCTTTGAATTCGGGAAAATAACGGTTTTTTTCCACCACATGCCCATGACAAAGTTCTTTTACCATGATCTGAGCATCTGCAACGGGAATATCATATTCAAATTCCCAGCGGCTTACCATTGAAATATGTTTTTTGATCGAGATAACGGCAGATTTTCCATCCACAATTCTCACACGGGCATGTCCGTCTTTTGCATAAAGCATATAGCCCTGAAGAACATGCACCGGTTTAGAACCGATTTTATAATCTTCACCCAAGACAAGAAATTT
>CAZSGO010000009.1:0-15828 GCA_964606395.1 uncultured bacterium | reverse complement strand
ATAAATTTATCGAGTTCTTGTGCTACTTCTTTCACCAGTAATGTTCTCTCGCGATGATGAATAAATGCACTTTTAAAGCCGTCAATGATAATGCTCTTAATATCTTCAAGATCAAGATCAAAAGCCTTGTAAGCCATGTACAACTCATCGGTGATCGTTGTATTGGACATCAAACGATTATCGGTATTCAAACTTAATCTTAATCCGTAATCCCTAAAAAATTTAAAAGGATGCTGAGCAATACTTTTTACGGATCTTGTCTGCAAATTGCTTGTAAGACATATTTCGAGACAGATCCTATGATCATTGATATAGTTCATTAAGCCACCATCTTCGGGAAGATGGGTACCGTGACCGATCCGGTGTGCTCCGCAATAATGGACAGCCTGATGAATACTCTCGGGCCCATATGCTTCTCCGGCATGGATCGTAATATTAACATTATTTTTAAGAACCAAGCGGAAGGCCTCTTCATGATCTTTGGCAGGATAATTCTCTTCAGGTCCTGCAAGGTCAAATCCGATCACTCCCCTGTTCTTGTATGCAACCGCCAGTTCGGCAAGTTCCATGGAATATATGGGATCAAAGGAACGCATACCCGAGACGATCACACCGCCACGAATACCGAATTCTCTTTCGGCACGACGTGCTCCGCGAATAACCGCTTCAAGGTTATCCATGGTCTTCATGCCGCCTTTTGTATGCAAAATGGGTGAATAGCGGATCTCAAGCCATTTTATGTTTTCTTTTGCCGCATCCTCGCATAATTCATATGTAATGCGTTCTATTGATCCGGGGTCTTGCATCACGGCCAGGGTAATATCAAAACGCTTGAGATAATCTACAAGCGATACGACATTTTCGCAGTGCATATAGGCGACCATATCGTCTATATTAGAATAAGGAAGAGCTATATCATGAATTTTTGCAAGGTCCATAATGGTTTCCGGACGAACGGATCCGTCCAAATGACAGTGCAGGTCTATTTTAGGAAAGCCATGAATGGTATCCCATATTTTTTGGTCAATAGCCATGCTTTCTCCTTTTTAACCGAACATTTCCTTGATATAAGATCCGGGTTGTTTTTTAGTGTGCAGGGTGAAACCCTCAGCCTGTAAATGTTCTTCCATGCCACTTACCATCAGAGGGTGGCCGCAAAGAAAGATCATCGTATTCTCCGGTGTGACTTTTTGATTCCAAGCCTTATCGACTAGTTTTTCTTTCCAGGCCTGGTCAAGGAACCCGACTTCTCCATGCCATGGTGTGGGCTCTGATCCCGGTTCGGAAATGATCGGAATATACTTAAGTTCATGACAGAATTTTTCCATGAGAATGATCTCGTCGCGATAGCCCAGATCCCAGGAATTCAATGCTCCGTGAACTACCGCCCATTTTCGACCGCTGTCGGTCGTAAGATGAGATCTTAGCATGCTCATATACGGTGAAAGACCTGTTCCGGTTGCAAAAAATATCACATTTTTATCTTTTGGAATATCATCCAGTGTGAACATACCGAATACTTTTTCTCGCATCCAGAGTTTATCACCGTTCTTAAGAGCAAATAAACGGGGTGTCATGGCACCGTTATTGACCATTTTTATATAAAATTCCAAATAATTGTTTTGGGATGAACTGGACGCTATTGAATAAGGGCGTTTTATCAATTTATCGGGAGGACTGGGTTTTGTCTCGGGAGTAGAATACGGTACGCGTTTTGCGGTTGGGGGAAGCCCCAGTGGACAATATTGTCCAGGCTTAAATTCGGGTAATTCCCAACCAAGCGGTGCAACACGAAATATGCATAACCCGGGTGCCACTTCAATCTTCTGCTGTAGTATGGCGTTCAAAGCTTCCACTATTTTATCTCCATTTTTGTTGAACTGGCTGAAATATAAGCATAACAAGATAAAAGACAAAAGCATAAAGATAAAAGTAAATTCTTCGAATATAGAATCATGAACATTCGAACAATTGAAAAATCGATATTAAATTTAAACGTTCGCTCTTACTTTATCTTTTTATCTTTCAATTGTCCATTTTCAATTGTCAATTGTCAACTGATCTTATTCCCATTCTATCGTTGCAGGGGGTTTGGATGAAATATCATACACCACGCGATTGATACCATCAACTTCATTAATGATGCGATTTGATATTTTTGCAAGGACTTCATAGGGTACATGCGCCCAATCGGCTGTCATACCGTCCAGGGACGTTACGGCTCGAAAAGCAACCGCATAATCATATGAACGTTCATCGCCCATTACACCGACTGATTGAACCGGCAGCAATACGCAAAATGCCTGCCAAATTTTGTGATATTGATCGCTGTTGTGCAATTCCTGCATGGCTATATGATCGGCTTCTCTTAAAATATCGCATTTTGCTTTTGTAATGGCACCGGGAATACGCACTCCGAGTCCGGGACCTGGGAAAGGATGTCGCCATATCAGTTCATCGTCCATATCCATTTGTTTACCTACCCGGCGGACTTCATCTTTAAATAATTCACGCAAAGGTTCAATAAGCTTGAATTTCATTTTTTCGGGCAACCCACCCACATTGTGGTGCGATTTAATGGTTGCTGACGGACCTTTGAAGGATACAGATTCGATCACATCTGGATAAAGCGTACCCTGTGCAAGAAAATCGAAATCTCCAAGACGATTGGCAGTTTCTTCAAAGACATCGATGAACATATTACCAATGATCTTACGTTTTGTTTCGGGATCGGTCACACCATCCAGAGCAGATAGAAATTTATCTTCGGCATCAACATATTCAAGCTTCATTTTATAGCGGTCACGAAATGTCTTTTGCACTTGTTCGGCTTCGTGAAGTCTTAACAATCCGTTATTCACAAATACACAGGTCAATTGATCGCCAATGGCTTTGTGCAACAGTACAGCCACAACCGATGAATCCACTCCGCCGGACAAACCACAGATCACGTGCTTGTCTCCCACGATCTCACGGACTTTTTCAATTTCGGACTCTATAAAATTTGCGGGAGTCCAATTTTGTTCACAGCCGCAAATATTAACGGCGAAATTACCCAATATTTTATTACCCTGATCGGTATGCGCCACTTCGGGATGAAATTGAATGGCATATATCGGGCGATCTTGATGTTTAATTGCTGCAATTGGAGCGTTGTCCGTATGCGCTATAATAGTAAAATTTTCGGGCATGACATCAACGCGATCGCCATGACTCATCCAAACGGTAAGATCTTCATCTTTGGATATACCTTCGAACAACCCGGCATTATCGTCTATCTTGAGATGTGCTCTTCCGTATTCACGATGATCGGCACGAGCGACTTTCCCTTTGTATCTTTGACTTAAAAGTTGTAATCCGTAGCAGATCCCCAATACCGGTATATCCAGGTCAAAAATTCGCTCATCTGGATGCGGCGCTTTTTCGTCATAAACGCTGGAGGGTCCGCCGGACAAGATCAGTCCCTGCGGCTCAAATTCTTGTATTTTTTCAAAGTCGACATTAAAAGGGTGTATTTCACAGTAAACGCTCGCTTCGCGTATGCGTCGTGCGATCAATTGAGTGTATTGTGAGCCAAAATCAAGAATGAGAATTTTATTGCTATTCATTTTTAAAATATTCCTATGCGATTTAATTTTATTTTTCATTTCAAGTTCATTGTTGGTTGAAACGTTGAAGCGTTGAAAAGTTGAAAAAGACCTTATGTCTTGTCTATCCTGTAATCCTGTCAAAAAACCATCCAATAGATCCTGTGATCTCGTCGAAAGGTCACTCCGGTCGTCCATCGCGGCGCGAAAACTCACAGCCACAATAATTTTGTCTGTATAATTTCAATTCTTTGCTCAATTCGTTACTGCGCTTAAAGCCGTCTTTTTTCTTAAAATCCCAGGGCTCATATCCCGGGTATTGCTTGCCAATTTCAAATATGGTTTTACTTACCTTATGTGGTGAAACCGTCAATGTCGTAGTAAAAGCATCAAATTCATTCGATTCGGCATATTGGGAAGCCCGAGCCAAGCTATAGGCAAAGCAGCGACTACAGCGAAGTCCTCTTTCCGGTTCACTCTCATAACCTTCAATCGCTTTCAGCCAACTGTTATGGTCATACGTGTCTTCTATCAATTCCACATTCCAACTTTTCGCCAATTTTCGTGCCGCATCCAAACGTTTGTCATATTCTTCTTTGGGTGCAATATTATGGTTCGAAAAGAATAATACCGGTTCGATCTCTTCGGAGCGTAATCTTTCGACGCAGGCGGAGGCGCAAATAGCGCAGCAGGTATGGAGGAGGATCTTTCTTTTCATTTTAAATGCTCTGTCGTTTTATTTATTTTATTGCTCATTTCAAGAAATGAGTTGGTTTAAGGGTTGAAATGTTGAAGTGTTGAAAAAAGACGATTTCGATCTATATTCAACTTGTTCATAATTCGGATATTATTTTACAAACAAAGTCCCTTCAAGTATCGTCACATTTGTTTCTTTTATTGGTTTCATAACATACTTTCCAAGTAATTTATAGTATTGTAAACTTGCGGTACTTATACTATCACCACTAAAAAATACAATTTTATACTGATCTTCATCTTCGCTTAATGGAAGTATGACTTCAGCCCATGCGGAAGCTTCATCACAATGCATTGCCTGAGGTACATAGAAACCGGTTAATTCAATGAATATTTCGTTTTTAATAATATCAACAACATTGACAATATGATGACTTGATGTGAACTCTTTTTCATCAGTTTCAATGAATAATACTATACTATCTTCAGTTTCGGGCTGAAAACAGCCATAACGCAAACTGACAGTCACATCCCAAGCAAAATCATTTCCTTCAAAGTCATATTCATCAATATTATTCAAACATGAGAATACGATCAATGAGATCAAGATCAATAATGCTGTATTTTTCAACCGTTTCAACGTTTCAACCTCTTTTGTCTTTTACCATTTCTTCATGGATCTTCTCATGAATAGATCTCTCCACTCGCCGGCTACGTTCCGGTATATCGGAACTTCGCCGTGCTCCGGTCGAGATGACAGGCATTTTTGCCATTTATCTCTAATATTCAATTGTCAACTGTCAACTATCAATTGTCAATTACTTCTCTTCCACCCAATAATTCGGCGCTTCCTTCGTGATCAGCACATCATGAACATGGCTTTCGCGTAGGCCGGCATTGGTGATCTGAACAAATTCAGCTTTTTCTCCCAATACTTTAACCGATTCGGCACCGGCATAGCCCATACCGCTTTGAAGTCCGCCAACCAGCTGAAAAACAACGTCAGCAAGCTCACCTTTGTAATGAACCCGGCCTTCTATGCCTTCGGGAACAAATTTTCCTGAAGCGGTTTTTTCATCCTGAAAATAACGGTCGGATGATCCTTCTTTCATGGCGGCGAGAGACCCCATACCACGATAAACTTTATAACGACGACCCTGATACAATTCAACTTCACCCGGAGATTCCTTTGTACCGCCAAAAAGTGAACCGATCATGACAACAGATGCACCGGCTGCCAAAGCTTTGACCGCATCGCCGGAGTATTTGATACCGCCATCGGCAATAACGGGAATACCCGCTTCTTTACCGGCACGCGCGCATTCCATAACAGCCGTTAATTGCGGAACACCCACACCGGCGACCACACGGGTCGTACAGATGGAACCGGGTCCGATCCCGACTTTTACGCAATCTGCACCGGCTGCAGCCAGATCTTTAGTTGCTGAGTACGTTGCCACATTTCCCGCGACTATCGGAAGATCGGGGAAGCTTTTTTTAATATTTTTAACAGCCTGTAGCACTTTTTCCGAATGTCCATGGGCCGTATCAACCGTAATAATATCTACTTTGGCTTCAACCAATGCCGCCACACGCTCCATATAATCGCCCGAAACACCCACGGCAGCCCCTACTCTCAATCGTCCGACTTCGTCCTTGACGGCTTTGGGATATTTCATTTTTTTGCGGATATCTTTTATGGTGATCAATCCAACTAAATGACCTTTTTCATCCACAACCGGTAACTTTTCGATCCGGTGTTTCTGGAGTGGTTTGATCGCCTCTTCGAGAGTGGTTCCCATGGGGGTCGTGATCAAATTTTCCGATGTCATATACTCCGAAACTTTGGATTTATAATTTTCTTCCGTAATAAAGCGCAGATCGCGATTGGTAATGATCCCCACCAATTTGCCTTTTTGAACAACCGGAACACCCGAGATATGAAAACGCGCCATTAATGATAGTGCTTCACCAATCGGTTTGTTCGGATCGATCGTGATCGGATTAATGATCATACCGCTTTCTGAGCGCTTGACCTTATCTACTTCAGCCGCCTGACGTTCTATACTCATGTTCTTATGTATAAAACCCAATCCGCCTTCTTGGGCGATCGCAATGGCCAATTGCGCTTCCGTTACGGTGTCCATTGCGGCTGATACAAAAGGGATATTCAATTTTATATTTTTTGTAATGTATGTTTCCGTTGAAACATCGCTTGGCAGGACCTTACTTGGGGCGGGTACAATAAGGACATCATCAAATGTCAGTGCCTTCATAATAATTTTCTCACTCTTCATTATCTATACTCCTTTTAGGCAATTAGGGGTTAAACACGATCGGATTTTAATTTTTCAGATTCTATTTCGTCCAGGATCTCCTGGGTGATCCCGGTAGGGTACTCTCCCGAGAAACATGCATCGCAAATGGGCAGATCGGAATACAAGTCACGCAGACCTTCTAAAGTCTGATAAACCACTTTTTCACACCCCAAACTTTCAGCGATCTCATCCACGGTACAATTTGCTGCGATCAACTCTTTTTTAACCGACATATCGATCCCGTAGATACAGGGATATTTAACGGGAGGTGAAGCAGATACAAAATATACTTCTTTTGCTCCATACTCTTTAAGCATATGAACGATATGGCGGGATGTGGTACCCCGGACAATGGAATCATCAACTACGGCGATCTTCTTATCTTTTATAATATCGCGGATAGGGTTTAATTTTTGCCTCACAACACGCTTTCTCAATTCTGCATTCGGTGTAATGAACGAGCGTCCGACAAAACGATTTTTGGCCAATCCACGCCGATAGGGCGCTTCGATCATTTCCGCCAGACCCGACGCAAAGAAATAAGCCGAATTGGGGACATCAATAATAATATCCGGTTTCACTTTTGCTTCTTCCAATCGTTCTTTCAATGCTTTCCCCATCCGCACGCGTTCCGAAGCGACCAAACGTTGACGGAAAACTGAATCTTCTCGTGCAAAATAAATATATTCAAACACGCAAAAAGCTTCTTTTTCCCTTCTAAGGATCTTTGAATGCAGTTTATTGTCCATATCAATAAAAACGGCTTCTCCGGCTTCAAGATCACGGACATAGTCATAACCCAAATAATCAAATACGGCTGTCTCTGATGTAAAAATATATTTGGTTCCCTGCGCCGTTACTTTTTTTCCCATCATTAGTGGGCGAATGCCATAAGGATCTGTAAATGCAAGAAACCCTTTTCCTTTAATATAGGTGATGCAAGAATAAGCACCTTTTACCGTACGTTGAACAAATTCAACGGTTTCATACAGATCTTCAACCTCGATATTGTGTAAATTCTTTTCTTGAAGGTAGGTTGCAAAAGTATAAAGCAATAATTCAACATCATTTGATGTTTCCACCATGCGATGATATACATCGTTCAATACTTTTCTGAGTTTGACGAAATTAATAACATTGCCATTATGTACCATGGCGATCCCATAGGGATAATTAACCGCGAAAGGCTGAGCATCAATAGCTTCGGTAGAACCGATCGTTGCATAACGCACATGACCCAACCCCACATTACCGGCTAATTTTGACATATCCACTTTTCGGAAAGCCTGCGAGACATTGCCCGTTCCCTTATGCATACGAAAACGACCATCACTATAGGTCAATACTCCTGCTGCATCCTGACCACGGTGCTGAATGGAGATCAAACCATTTACCAGTTCATTGGAAACATCCTCAAATCCGCAAATTCCTAATACGCCACACATTGAATAAGCTCTCCTTTAAGTGTACCAAAGCAAATGATCTTCCTTTATCATTTACTTCTGTACAAAATTATTGTTCGTTTTCAAATAGTTTTTTCAGGACCTCACTGAACATTTCATGCTCAAGCGCCAGTCCGGCTTTTTCGATCTCGCTCAGCGTATTCAATCCACTGATATCCAATTCACGCTGTTCTATAATATCCCCGGTATCCATACCTTCATCCACATAATGTACCGTTACCAAGGTTTTCTTGAGTTTTTGTTCAAAGGCCCAATCATAGCCGCCCACACCTTGAAATGCACGGGTATCGGCAGGATGAATATTAATAATACGTTTTCGATAGCGTTCAATAAATAAGGGACTTAATAAGCGCATATAACCGGCAAGAATAATATAATCGATCTTTAGAGGCGAAAGAAGATCGATAACTTCCCGGTCAAAGTCCTCCCGCTTTTTTCCCTTTGAGGGGATACAGAAAGTATGAATTCCGGCATTAGCAGCGGCTTGCAATCCTTTTGCTTCCGGGTTATTGGAAAACACAAGACCAATATCGCAGATATCACGCAAAATCCCGTCCCGCGTCTGACGGAGTATGGCATCCATATTGCTTCCGCGGCCCGAGATAAAAATTGCAATGCGTTTTTTCATTGTTTTATCGCTTAAAAAAGTTTTGCAGGTAGTCTTTTAAGCCTCGTTGATGCCGGTATCGTCCGGTAATGACCTTCTGGTCATTGATCAGCGAGGCAAGATTATATTCCCAGATCGCCGTGTTCGTGAGTGTGTCCGTTCTTGCGATGGGGGCGTTTGTTTCGTAGAGCTTATCGGGAAAATGCATAGTGTAGATCCAGGAGTATTGCCCAAGCATAGCATGCTTCAGCATATTCCCGAATTTACTGTTACTGACATTGATCGTATCACTCATTGTAATAAAGCGTTTCAGCACTCGGTTACCTTCATCATCTTCAGTGATATAGATCTCTCCGAACCATTCGTTCTCTATTTCATTCAACAATAGAATATCTTTAAATTCAAGATCAACATGGATCCATGTAATATCATCCACCATATAGGTGCTGTGACCGGTAACATCCAAACCTTCTATCGTGTCGCAAAGGGATACGATACTTAATTCCGATATCTCATCATCTTCCATACTCGTATGCGGAGGAAGTCCGATCTCAAAGGTCAAATGACCCGAATCGTCCTTTTCCAACCATAGCTCTTCGCGGTATTCTATACAGGAGGATAAAAAAGTGATTAGAATGAACATCAAAGCAAGACGAAAAAACCTATGGAATGTTGAAACGTTCCCCTTCGCTAAAGCTTCGGAGAATCTTTGATTGAAACGTTGAAACGTTGAAGATGAGGTCGATGAAATGATATGTTGATAATTCGATCTCATTTTTAATCCATGATTTCTAATTTTTCGCTTCATATTTCTTGTTATTTCTTATTCCTTGCCGGTCACTCATTACCAGTTACTAGTCACTTCTTCAATGCTTTATGAGCAATATCAGTTCTATAGTTCATTTTATCAAATGATACTTTCTTTATCTCTGAATAACAGCTGTCTATCGCTTTTTTTAAATTTTCGTTTTTGCATACAATATTCAACACTCTTCCGCCTGAGCTTATAAGGTCGCCATCGACCATTTCAGTTCCAGCGTGGAAACACAGCGTGTCTTTGTTCAAATTTTCCAGTCCGGTGATCTTCTTGCCTTTTTCATACGAACCGGGATACCCACCTGAGGTCAAAACGACGTCAACAAAATAATCATCGTAGAATTCCAATTCCATGTCACCTAACGAGCCATCAAAAGAAGCCAGTATCAATTCCAACAGGTCACTTTTTAAAGCGGGAAGGATTACTTCCGTTTCGGGGTCACCGAAACGTACATTGTATTCAAGCAATTTGGGGATACCTTCGTCCAACATGATACCGAAATAGATCACACCTTTATAATTAAAACCTTCCGCTTCAATTCCATCCAATGTGGGCAGGATAATGGTCTCATCAATAATATTCAGGAGTTCTTCCGTGCCCAAAGGTGCGGGACAATAAGCACCCATACCACCGGTATTCGGACCTTTATCGCCATCATAAGCCGCTTTATGATCTTGTGAGGGTAACAGACAATTGATATTAACGCCATCGGTCACACCGATAATGGACAGTTCCTGACCCATAAGTTTACTTTCGATCAGATACTCGGCATCTTCGCCGTATTTTTCCTTTATATCTTCAATAGCTAAAAACGCTTCTTCTTCCGAAGAACATACATATACACCCTTGCCGGCCGCCAGTCCGTCAAACTTAATGACCAGATCACCCTTCATATCCTTGATCAGATCAGAAGGATCGTCTTTTGCGGTAAAGGTTTGAAAATCCGCAGTTGCTACACCGTACTTTTTCATGAATTTCTTGGAAAAGATCTTTGATCCTTCCAATTGAGCGGCTTGCATATCGGGTCCGAAAACCAGAACATCAGAATCTTCAAAAGCATCAACAATACCGGCTGCAAGAGGAATTTCGGGACCCACTACGATCAAGGTGATATTTTCCTCAAAACAAAAAGCTTTTAGATCGGGAATATTGGATCCATCGAGATCTATATTATTTTTAGTCCCGCCATTACCCGGAAGTACAAATATTTTTTCAGCCAGATTGGACTGCTGAAGCTTCCAAGCTAAGGCATGTTCACGACCGCCGCTACCTATTATTGCTATATTCATTTTATTCGCCTTTATAATCAAAGAATTTCCATTGGCATTTCAAATTGATCAGTTGGTTGAAAAGTCGAATAAGTTAAATGAGTTGAAAGCATAATACTCAACTTCTTCAACTATTTCAACACTTCAACACTTCAACTTCCTACAGTCCTTTTTTCAAATCCTTAAGAACCTCATTACATATCTTTTCGGCGATCCCGGTATATGTAAATGTCCTTAATTCGGCCAATTCACGGCGAACATCATCGGATACTTTCAGTGAATTGATGAATTTATTTAAATTCGCCACTGTGATCCCTTGTCCGCGTGTGAGGCTTTTCATTATATCATATGGATTGGCAAAACCCTCGCGGCGCAAAATGGTTTGAATGGGTTCTGCGAGCAATTCAGGATAATCATTTAGTTCTTTTTCGCAAAATTCCGCATTGACGGTCAATTTTTGCAATCCTTTTTGAGTTTCGATCAAGCCCAGGGCCGTATGACCAAGCGCCACACCGAAGTTCCTTTCCACGGTACTGTCCGAAAGATCCCGTTGCAGGCGTGAGCGACTTAATTTGGTGGAAAAATGTTCAAGAAGTGAATTGGCAATACCAAGATTACCTTCGCTGTTCTCAAAATTGATGGGGTTGACCTTGTGCGGCATGGTAGAAGAACCTACTTCGCCGGCCTTTACTTTCTGTTTCAGGTACCCCAGCATAAGGTAGATCCACATATCTTGATTCATATCAATTAAGATCGTGTTGATCATTCTAGTAATAAAAAAGTATTCGGACCATGTGTCGTGATCTTCGATCTGAGTCGTTGCGGGATTCATGACAAGATCAAGGCTTTCAATGAATTTTTTGGAGAATTGGATCCAGTCTATCTCGGTTGAAGCTGAAATAAACGCGGAATAATTACCGGAGGCACCATTTAGCTTACCGCGAAATTTAAAATTCTTCAGTGCGGTATATTGCCGCATTAATCGAGATGCAAATACCGCCATCTCTTTTCCGGCTGTAGTTGGAGATGCCATTTGTCCATGTGTACGAGCCGGCATGGCGATGCTCTTCCATTCGCTGATCTTCTTGCCCATTAAATTCATGAAATTCTTCAACTGAGGTAGCTGATATTCATCACGATACTTTTTTAATAATAAGGAATGAGCAAGATTGTTGACATCTTCCGAGGTCAGGCCAAAATGGATCATATTGGGTTGTCGGAGCTTTAATTCCTGGATAAGATAGACTTCACAGGATTTAACGTCATGATTAAGGGTTTCTTCGATCTCCTTGATCGCATCGTAATCTTGTTTGGTAAAACTTTCAGACATTTTTTCAATGCGTTTGATCTCACGTTTTCCGAGAGGCTCAAAAAGTCCCGTTTTATCAAGTGCCAAAAGGTATTGAAGTTCTACCCATATACGTGCGCCCATTAATGCATATTCCGAGAAATAATCGCCCAGCGGTTCGACCCGCTTATAGTACCGGCTATCGAGAGGTGAAATTGACTTTAACATCTCTAATCCTTTAATTTTATACCCTTTACCGCGACAAGCCATGCGGCCTGCTCCCTCGCGCTAAAATATAATGTAAAGCGAGTGCGATTGGAATGTTTTTTTCGGAAATTCTGGGGTCGAACTTTTGTCCACCGCAATGCTCCCAACCCGCAAACTGAGATATTAATTTTACATTAGAATACCTACACTACTTCTCCCGGCTTCCAGTCCTTGACATAACTTCTTGATAATCAGCATATCCATTTATCCGCTCATCAGGACATAAACCCATTAGCCAAACGAGTTATCGACTCATTTTTACATATCTTGTATAATTATTAAATTGACAACCCAATATATTGTGGTTAAAAAATACATTTTTATTTTTGACATTGCTATAAAATGCCCTTATCTTTACACTTGGAACTAGAGGGTTTTGTGAAAAATAACATTCGTTTTTTCTTCTTTGCTTTTTTAGCACTGACGGCTTTTTTGTCTGCAAATGACCGGTATCCGGCAACTTTACAGAAAGCATCGGCATCGGTACCTGATTATGTACATTATACAACAGTCGGGCAGCTTGGTTTAACCATAACAAACTTTGGCGTTTTGGGTGAAGGATATAATAACCCGAACCAGCCCAGTTGTATGTACAAACAGTATCCCGATAATCTTAAAGAACAAGTTGAACATATGTCTTACGGCGGACTTTGGGTCGGCGGTAAGGTAAATGGAGAAAAACGCGTCAGCACCGGTGTTGTTGACGGTGTTTTCGATTATGGAGCAGCCGGTTTTGAATTTACCGATAACGGTGATTCGATCTTTGAACGTTCTTCTATTCCCACTTCTAAAGTTTATTCTCCTTATGCCATTTCGCATCAGGATTATAAAGCGACCTTTAATGATGAAGGTGCAGTGGTAGACCATAAGCCCTTGCATATTCAGGTTGATATGACAACCTATACATGGAATTTTAGTTTTACGGACGCTTTTGTCATATTGAATTATCACATAACAAATATCGGTTCATCCCCCATTGAAGATGTTTTTGTCGGTATCTGGGCAGATGCCGCGGTTGGAAATATGAATTATACCAGCATCTATGAACCCGGCGGCGGTTGGAGCTGGTATGACAACCAGAACGGCTTTGACGAATCTGTTTTTGACCCCATTCCCGATGATGAATTTGAAGGACTGGACAGAGATATCGCCTATCAGTTTGATCAGGATGGTGACAATGGATATGCTCAAAGCTATGTCGGTTTTACATTTTTAGGCACAGAAACGGTTCCACGGGCATATTGGGATACCTATTATAACCAGTGGATGTGGAACACATCATCCAATTTAACATATCCTGAATATTATCTTCCCCTTACGGATGAAGAGCGCTACGATAAATTAAGCAATTCAGTTCCCAGACACTTAAATGATGCAAACTATACCGATGAAGGTTACCCTTCTACATCGGCCTCCTGGATGATCCTGGTCGGCGCCGGTCCTTTTGGATCCATCCCTGCGGTAGCGGACAGTAGCTCATGGGAAATACCGCCCGGGCAGGCGATCGACGTTGCCTTTGCCGTCGTTTGCGGCAAATGGGCAAACAATACTATGATCGATAATGCCGCTCGTCGTTCTTTATTACGCGTTAATGCCGACTGGGCGCAAAAAGCTTTCAACGGTGAAGATATCAACGGTAACGGTAGATTGGATGCCGATATCAATGAAGATCAAAATGGGAATGGCAAACTTGACCGTTTTGTTCTTCCCGCTCCTCCCCCTTCTCCAAAATTACATGTCGTATCGGATAAAAGTAAAGTAACATTATACTGGAATAATATACCCGAATTTGCTGAAGACCCCATTTCCCGAGAACAAGATTTTGAGGGTTATAAAGTTTATGCTCGTAGAAAGACTTCACAGTTGGCATCGGAGTGGAGCTTATTGGCGACCTTTGATCTGATAGATGAATTCGGATACAATACAGGGTTTGACTATATCAGGATCAAAGATGAATTAGGTAACCCATCCTATGAAATATTCGGACAGGACACTTTCTATTATAAATTTGAGAACAAAAATCTGTTGAACGGTTGGCCGGATAAAAATATTTTTGCCGTTACCTCCTATGATAAAGGAGATCCGAGAACCGGACTGCTTTCTTTGGAATCGTCTCAATTGGAAAATCGTATTACCGTGATAACCGGGCAGCAAGCAATTGAAGACGAAACGACCGAGGTCGGCGTTTACCCCAACCCTTACCGTGTGAATGCCGTGTGGGATGGAACCGGGGTTCGTGATAAAATGATCTGGTTCACCGGACTTCCCGACGAATCAACGATCCGCATTTTCACTATTTCGGGTGAATTGGTAAAAACCATCGAACACAATTCATCAACTTATTCCGGTGAAGGAACAAGGCGTTTGGAAGAAGGGCTTGGTACCAGCAGTGTTTATTCCGGAGGCGAACATGCCTGGGATCTTATTACAGACCATGATCAGGCTCTGGCTACCGGAATGTATATTTTTGCAGTAGAGAATAATAACACCGGTTATATAAAGACCGGACGTTTTTTAGTCATAAAGTAGAATCCAAATTGAAGGAGAAAAAAAATGAAGAAAATGTTAATCATTATGATGGCTCTCTTCTTGACCGTTGCAGCATTTGCAACAACGATCAGAGACATCCAGTACACAACTGATGTGAGTGGAAATTCACCATTAATAGATCAGGTTGTAACGGTTTCAGGTATTGTCACCGGTGAACCTTATGCATTTGGCGGAAGCAAAATGTATATTCAGGACGGCGTCGGTGCCTGGAATGGTATTTATGTTTTTCTTGGTACTAATATCAACAATTTAGTTGGTGATACGGTTATCGTTGCTGAAGGTGATTCGGTTACACTTACCGGTACCGTTGCAGAATACTACGGTTTGACTCAAATTAAAAATGTTACTGCTTTTACTGTTGATTCAGAGGGTGTTGGTTGTCCTGCTCCTGCAGTCATTACACCAGCTCAAGCAAATATGGAAGACTACGAGGGTGTTTTAGTCAGACTTCTAAATGTTGGTATTTCAAATCCCGATGCCGGTTACGGCGAATGGTCTATTGCTGATGCTACTGATACAGTAGGTGTTGACGATGAAGGCAATGCTGCTTATTACTTCTGGCCGGAAGATTATGATAGTTTGATCTCTATTACAGGTTTAATGACCTATTCATATGACGAATTTAAAGTAACTCCTCGTTTAGCCTGGGATATCGTTGAAGGTCCATTTAGCGGTGAAACAAAGGTCTATACGCGTATACAAAGAATACAGCAAGTAAAAGCTTCAGATCTTATGAAAGCCGCTGTAGACGGATTATCGGATATGTCATATCTTTTTAATGAAGATACAACTCTCAATATTAAAGCTGTTGTGACCATGCCTACCGGCTTAAGCTATGCGGGTGATGGTGTAAAATTCCTGATGTCCGATGTTCATGGTGGTCCCTGGAGTGCTCTCATGTCTTATAATTCAGATGCCTCAGTCTATGCCGACCTCTTTGCAGGTGACTTGATCGAAATGGGAGGCT
>CAZSGO010000008.1:0-21407 GCA_964606395.1 uncultured bacterium | reverse complement strand
TCCCGGCTTTCACACAGGCCTCAACTTGCTCAACGATCCGACTGCCACCTTCCATCTTTACGGCTTCGGCGCCGCCTTCTTTCATAAGGCGACCTGCATTTTTCATGGCATCCTCAACGGAGGTCTGATAACTCATGAACGGCAGATCCGCTACAAACAATGCGTTTGTGACCGATCTCCTGGCAGATCGTGTATGATAAAGCATTTCTTCCATCGTGACCGGAATGGTTGTTTCATGTCCGCCAAAGACCATGCCGGCACTATCTCCCACAAGAATTATATCAATATCGCATGCGTCAAGAAAACCCGCAAAAAGCGCTTCATACGCGGTTAATGCCGTGATCTTTTCGCCCTTTATTTTCATCGATCTTAAAGTCTTAATGCTTTTCTTCATTTAGCCTTCTTTCATTTTCATGAGAAACGATCACGCCGCCGCCCAATACTTTATCCCCATCATAAAAAACCGCGGATTGTCCCGGCGTAACAGCCGTTACGGGGTCAGCGAACATTAAATGGTATCGCCCATTTCCCAAGGGTTCCATTCTTGCCATGACGCCCTTGTTGCGATACCTTATTTTAACGTGTACATCGTTCATTATATCGGGTTTTTTACCCGTGATCCAATTGAGATCCGCGATGGTGCAACCCATATCTTCCATATCCTGAGATCTTCCGATCACAACGGTATTGGTATCCGGGTGGATCTCCCGCACATAGACGGGTTCTCCCATAGCCAATCCCAAACCTTTTCGTTGACCGATAGTAAAGCGATAATAGCCTTCATGCTGCCCAAGGATCTTTCCGTCAATATCTTTAAAATTACCGACTTGGATCTTATCCAAACGATCGGGAAAATATTTTTTTAAAAATGCTTTATAATCATTGTCCGGAATAAAGCAAACATCCTGACTTTCAGCTTGTTCCGACTGTGGAAGCTTGAGATCCTTTGCAATCTTCCGGATCTCGTCTTTAGTGATATTCCCCAAAGGAAATTCGGTCCGGGAAAGCTGTTCCTGACTTAATCTCCACAAAAAATAGGACTGATCTTTTAATTGATCTTCACCTTTGAACAATTGATAAACATTAGCGATCTTCTTGACTTTTGCATAATGACCGGTTGCTACTTTTTCAATACCACGTTCATCGGCGATCGCCAGCAGTGATTCCCATTTCATATGAAGATTGCATTGAACACAGGGGTTTGGCGTATTGCCTTCAAAGTATGCATCGGCAAAATAATTGACGACGCATTTATCAAATTGAGCTGTTTGATCTACAACAATATGTTCAATTCCAAAACGATCACAGACGGCTTTGGCCCTTTCGATCACTCCGGATTGTTTACTCTTGTCTTGAATATAATGATCGGCCAGTTGTAATGTTACACCCAGCACTTTGTACCCTTGCTGTTGAAGCAGATAAACGGCAACAGTGCTGTCCAGTCCCCCGCTCATTCCAACAATAATGTTCTTTTTTGTACTCATGCCCGAAAACTACAATGATTTATTAAGGAAGGTTAGTATTTTTTTATAACTGAATACTATAAATGATAAATAGTAAAGACGCAGCAATGCTGCGTCTCTACTCAATGCTTTATATCAAACTTTGTAAACGAAGTTTACTTGTTTCTTTAATTTCGTCATGTAAAGATCCTCCATGGCAATCCATGGAAACAACAACCGGAAAATCTTTTACTTTTAATACCCACATGGCTTCGGGTACACCAAATTCGTCCAATTGATGGACCCCTTCAACAGATTCAATCGTATCCGCATAAATTGCGGCGGCTCCACCTACAGCAAAAAGATACACAGCTTTATGATCTTTCAGGGCCTTTGCTGTTTTTTCTCCCATACCACCTTTACCTATAACACAGCGAATCCCATACTCTTTCATTACATCTGCAAGATAGGGTTCTTCACGAATGGAGGTGGTTGGACCGGCGGCACGACATGACCATGTATCCCCTTCTTTCAGCATGATCGGGCCGCAATGATAGATAGCGCCATGATGAAGCACATCTCTTATCACATCGGGCTTTTCATCCACAAGCCAACGATGCGCCATATCCCGACCGGTTACTATGATCCCCGATAAAAGGACACGATCACCGATATGAAGATCATGAATGTCATTTATTGAAAGAGGAAGTTGTAGTTTTTTGTATTTCATTCATCTTCCAAATGGAAATGGTATTCTTTTCTGCGGCAGGCCCAGCACATATAGGCTATTGAAACAAAATAAGAAGCAGGAAGACGATGAGCTTTTCCGATCTTTACACCTAGGACTGTCGTTTTACCACCAAGTCCCATGGGCCCGATTTCAAGTTTATTAAGTTTACTTAAGAGGGTTTGCTCCAGGTCATTCAACTTTGGATCTTCATTATGATCGCCTAGTTCACGGAATAATTGTTTTTTTGCGGCTTCGTATCCACTGATCCGATCCCCGCCGATACCAACACCAATAATTCCGGGAGCACACCCTTTTCCCTGAGCTTTCATAACGGCATCGATCACACAAGCCTCTACACCTTGTAAGTCCCTGCCTGCCGATAATTCGATCGACGGTAAGCTGTACTGAGCGGATACATTCTCGCTTCCGCCTCCTTTGAGTAAACATTTTACCGATATGTCGTTCTTATCCCATTCATTAAAATTAAGAGCAGGAAAACCTTCACCCATATTATTCCCACTATTCTTAGCTGTGATCGGATCGACAGCATTTGGACGCAAATAGCCTTCTTCTGTGGCTTGGACCAAGGCATTTTCAATACATTTTTTGATCACATCGGGTGAAATATATCGCGGATAGGAAACATAAAAAGTGGGCAACCCCGTATCCTGGCAGAGAGGTCTTTTCTTTTCTCTGGCCAGAACAATATTTTGGGTAATGGTTTCAAGAACGGCATATGCCGTTGACTGCTCTTCTTCTTGGGCAAGAGCGTCAAGGAGTCCTTTTTCAATATCGTCAGGAAGCTCACAACTTGCTTGCCTGATACAATCTGCAAGCCCTAAAGTGAAAGCCTTTTCATTGAAAGGTTTTTTCATTTTTATGGTCTGAACTGCTCCAATAAGGTATCAATATGAACGGTACCGTTTGATAGAGCTTGTGCTCTTTTTGTGACGTTTTCTTCAATGATCTGATCATATGTGGGACGATTTTGTTTATAAATAACACCCAAAGCCATTTGATCATTGTTATTGGCGATATCAAACGCTTTCACTTCATCTGAACAATTATGGCTCTCGTCAAGATAAGTGACTTTTTCACGGATCAGTTTATACTGATCCTGGCCACGGAAAGTAACACAGGGTGAAAGCATTTCAATAAATGAAAAGCCCTTGTGCTGTATCGCTTCTTTTATCATTTGCTGCGCATGTTTCGGGTCACCTGTAAAAGTTCTGGCTACAAACGATGCATTATAAGCGATCAACATTCTAACCGGATTCAAGGTCGTTCCCATATTGCCGTAAAATGTGGTCTTTGTTTTAACACCCAAAGGGGTAGTTGGAGATGCCTGGCCTTTTGTCAAGCCGTAAATACTGTTGTCCAGTACGATATAGGTAATATCGATATTCTTTCTGGCTGCATGCCCTATATGGCCTGCACCAATTGAAAAACCATCGCCATCACCGCCAACGGCAATAACGGTCGCATCGGGTCTTGCCATTTTTACACCTGATGCAAAAGGGAGTACGCGTCCATGGATCCCGTTAAAAGAATATGATTTAACATATCCGGGTGTACGGGAGGAACAACCAATTCCAGAACATACCGCAACATCTTCTGTTTTTAACTGCAATTCTTCGAATGTTTTGGTCAGGGCATTGAGAAAACCAAAATCTCCACAACCCGGACACCAAATTGGTTTCAAACCACTTCTATAATCATTTGCTTTCATTAGTTCACTCATTTTTCCGTCTCCATCTTTGCCCATTCTTCTTTGATCTTATCTAAAATCTCCGTTACCATGAACGGTGCGCCACCGGTTTTACGGAAAGGCGTCACTTTACATCCGTACTGACTGAATCGCAAGAAACCTCTTAAATAGCGACGGAACTGTCCGGCATAGGATAACTCGGGAATAATGACCCTGTCTTTATTTTTTATAAATTCTTTAAATGGTTCGATCAGGAAGGGAAAGATCAATTGAGGGATCATTGCACCTACCGGAATACCCATTTCATTTGCTTTTTTTACAGCTTCTTTAACGGCACCTTTAGTAGAACCCCAGGCTATAACACCCAGCTTTGCATCTTCGGGACCGTAAAAACGTTCAAAACGAAATTCTTCTTTGATATAATCGAATTTCTTCCAGCGTTTTTCTGTCATTTTACAATGTGTTTCCACATCGCTTTTAGGCCAGCCGTTTTCACCATGCTCAATACCCGAACCCAAATATTCTCCGCCCTTTATACCAAGATAGGACATGGGAGAAACACCTGTTTCGGTTATTTTGTATCGTTCATAATTTTCCAATTCCTCGGGGGACGGAACATCGCGATTGTAGGTTAACCTGAACCCATGTTTTTTATTCCCGATTGTTTCGGGATTAATGGATTCTTTTCTGTGACCGATGAATTGATCGGAAAGAATGATCACCGGCATCTGATACTTTTCTGCAATATAGAAAGCAAGAACAGTACAATCGAAGCAATCTTCAACGTCTGAAGGTGCTATGACCACTCTGGGAGAATCGCCATGCGAACCCCAAATAGCTTGCATAAGGTCAGATTGTTCCGTTTTGGTCGGTAGACCTGTAGAAGGGCCGCCACGTTGAACATTGACAACTACAATTGGAAGCTCGGCCATTGAGGCTAATCCAAGTCCTTCGTTCATCAACGAAATACCCGGTCCGGATGTCGCGGTCATTGCTTTTTTCCCTGCAAAAGATGCACCCATGATCGCATTGATCGATGCCAGTTCATCTTCCATTTGCAGAGAAACACCACCTTTTTGCGGTAAATACTTTGAGATCCATTCCATGATCTCGGTTGAAGGAGTAATGGGGTAACCCGCGTAGAATTCCAGTCCCGCATACATTGCACCCAAGGCAACTGCCTCATTTCCCTGCATGACCAAACGCGGTTCCTTAGGTTCATATTCAAAACGTAAAGGATCAGCCTTTTTAACATTTTCTCTCGCATAATCGGCACCGGCTTTTAACGCCCCGATGTTCGTATCGATAACTGATTTTTCTTTATGTTTAAATTTCTTTTGAATTGATTTTTGCAATGCTTCTTTTGGCAAAGAGAAAAGTTCAGATACTGCACCTAACATGACAATATTTTTTGCCAATTTTGCGCCGGTAAGGTCTTCTGATAATTTCGCAAACGGTATCTTGTACCAAAATTCACGTTGCTCTTCTGTCAGAGGAACATCTTCATCAGCCATAGGATCATCCGAATCACTGACGACAATGACTTTTTCCTCCAAGATCATTTCTTCTTTAAATCGTAGAAAATTGCTCCAGCTGAGGACAACAAGAATATCGATCTTATCTCCCTGTGTTTGAACCGGGAATTCACTCATTCGAACGCGGACCGAACTTTCACCACCACGGATCTGCGGTCCGAAACTTTTTAGCATAAAAACGAAAAGCCCTTCACTGGAAGCAGCATTGACCAATATTTCTCCTGCCGAGATAACTCCATCGCCTCCGGATCCGGCGATCCCGATCACGATATTTTTGTTGTTTAGCATGTTCCCTTACCCTTTATTCAAATTAAAAATATTTTTCTGCGCATAAACACGAAAACGCTGTGACAGCGTTACAATATTCATCCCTTATTTCTTTAGTTACATCCACTTGAATCAATTAATTATGTGTGTTAAATTAACCCCATCTAGTCAACGTTTAAACTTACCCTTATTCGCTCTTAAATGTCAACTAATGTTTGTGTTTTTTTGAGAATTTTTACCTCGCACAAAGACACAATGATTTCAAAGATCACATTTTCATTTCAATCAACACAGTTTGCAGAGACGCAAGATCTTGCGTCTCTACAATTCGCTTGAATATTAATCTTCGATAAGGTATTTTCCAGCCATGAATAAAAAAGAATTAAAAACAGATATGATGCTCATTATTGCCGCTATCCTTTGGGGATTGGGGTTTGTGGCACAACGGGACGGCATGAATTACATCGGTCCATTTTTGTATTCGGCTATCCGTTTTGGGATCGGTGTCCTTTGTTTACTGCCAATCTATTTTTTAACAAGAAAACAGGAAAGAAAGATCAAAGTAGAAAAAAAGACCATTCTTACCGCCGGCTTGATCGTGGGAGTTTTCCTATTTCTTGCAGTGAGCGCTCAGCAGGTCGGACTTAAAACCACTACCGCCTCCAAGGCAAGTTTCATAACGGCACTGTATATGATACTGGTACCTGTTTTTGGCATTTTTATAAAACATAAGACCACAAAAACCATCTGGCTAAGTATCGTCATTGCACTTGCAGGTGTATATTTCATGTCCATAACAAAAGAATTAACGATCCAACGCGGGGATCTTTTCGTTATACTTTGTGCTATTTTGTGGGCTGTGCATTTTCTATTCATAGCCCACTATTCCTCACGAGTCGGAGCTATTCGCTTATCACTTTTACAATTTCTTGTCTGTGCTGTCCTTAGCCTGATCGTCTCTATTTTCACAGAACCCTTTGACCCGAGTGCGCTCTCCCCTGCTTTGCCTTCTATTCTTTACGGTGGTATCGGAGCGGTTGGGATCGCCTATACCTTGCATGTGGTCGCACTAAAAGATGCCAACCCGGCATATGCCTCATTGATCTTGTCCACCGAAAGCGTTTTCGGAGCCTTGGGTGGATGGTTGATCTTGCATGAGACCATGACATCACGACAGTTATTGGGTGCCGGACTGATATTGGGCGCAGTATTGTTAACGCAGGTAAAAAGAGTTAAATTTAGAAAAGTGCCAGCCTAATGTATCATGACATAACACCAAATATTTTAGGATAAAACTATGCGCAAATCATTTTTAGAAGTGATCAAGGAAAATAAAACTCTCGTTTCCGATGGAGCCTGGGGTACTTTTTTGCAAGCCGAGGGTTTACGATCCGGCGAATGCCCGGAGGAATGGAATATATCGCATCCCGATGTAGTGAAAAATATTGCCAAAAGTTATATTGAGGCAGGTTCAGATATGGTGGAGACCAATACCTTTGGAGGTTCACGACATAAATTGAATATGTTCGGATTGGGCGAAAGAACCTATGAACTGAACAAAGCCGGGGCAGCATTATCCCGCGAGGCTGCGGGCGACGACAAATGGGTTATCGGCTCGATCGGACCTTCAGGAGCGATCCTGATGATGGAAGAAGTTAGCGAGGACGAATTGTATCAAGATTTTCTCGAGCAAGTAAAGGGACTTGCAGACGGCGGTATCGATGCCTTTTGTATTGAGACATTTTCAGCCTTGGATGAAGCTGAATTAGCCATCAAAGCGGCTAAAACGACCGGACTTCCGATCATGTGCACATTTACCTTTGAGAACGGATTCACCATGATGGGTGTTACACCGGAGGTTTATGCGGAAAAAATGCTGGAACTGGATGTTGATGTACTGGGCACCAATTGCGGGAACGGACTCGACGGGATGGTAGATTATGTAACAGCGATCAAGCATGTTGCTCCCGATCGCCCGATCATTATACACGCCAATGCCGGACTGCCCGTAATAAAGGGAAGCGAAACTCTCTACCCCGAAACGCCTGAACATATGTCAAGCTTTGTACCGGCTATTTTAAAAGCGGGTGCTTGTATCGTGGGCGGTTGTTGCGGAACAACCCCGGAGCATATAAAAAGTATCAAGAACATTGTTTCAGAGATTAAGTAATAAATTATTTTCATCTACATAGTATTTTAACAGTTCGGAGTGTTGAAGTTCGGAGTAAATTTATCTTGTTTCTTTAACATTGATCCTGATCTCTTTTTAACCATCACCCCGAACCCCGAACTCCCCCATATAATATATTAACGCACATAAAAAATGGGACGGTCGTGACCGCCCCCTAAACTGATTTTTGCTCAGTATTTACTGACTACTGCGCATTTCCCAATACTCCGTAAAGCATGAGATCACGGATCTGCTTGTTCATTTCCTTGGGGTCATCAAAAAGATGATTGAACTTTCCAGCAATGATCATATCCGATACAATATTCATCCAAAATATTATTATATTCACATCCACGCTTTTATTGATTTCACCTTGTTCTTTACCATGTTGGTAAAAACCGTAGGTCATTTCCTGAGCCCGTTGCATGACATTTTTCATTAATTCCACATATTGACCGCCACTGGTATATAATTCTGAGACAAATTCCGGACTCATGGTCTTAACAAATTCGGCTTTCCACTGCACAAGGTTCACGATCTTTTCCTTAAAAGGAACATTCTCATTGATCATGGCTTCGGAAGAAGCCAGAATTTTATCAAAAAATTCTCTCAGGACCTCTTCAATGATCTCATGTTTATTTTTGTAGTAGTAATAGAATGTCATCTTACTGACCCCGGCCAATTCACAAATATCTTGAACTTTTGTTGCTTTAAAACCACGTTTCAGGATAATATCCCAGGTAGCTTTCTTCAATATATCTTTTGCACTATTCTTCATTTCATGCTCCAAAATCTTACGATGTTAATGTTTTATATATTTTCCGCAATAATAATACTTACTATTTTCCAACTTATCAAGAATTTTCGTAAGTATACAGCCACTCCACAAAGTCACTTTTTTACTTTAAAAAGTTAAGAATTTTGACTCAGTTGGATAATTTTTTTCATATCTTCCAGCATGAACGAAAACCACTACGACATCATTATTATCGGTGCCGGTGCTGCCGGACTTATCGCAGCGGGCACAGCCGCGGAAGCCGGGGCTTCAGTCTTGCTTCTGGAATCCATGAAACGCGCCGGACGAAAATTACTGATTACCGGGAAAGGCCGTTGCAATATTACGAACAACTCGGATATTCAAAATTATATGAAACAGATCTTTCCCGTTCCAAAGTTCTGCCGTCCCATGTTTTCCCGCTTTTTTGTGTCCGATATGCTCCAATTATTACATCGACTTGGCCTTCCTACCATCGAAGAACGTGGCCGACGCGTATTTCCCGAATCTCAAAAATCCATGGATGTTGTAACTGCATTGGTCAAATGGGCCGAAGATTCCGGCGTAGCGATCAAATATGATCGACGTGTTAAAAAAATATTATCTGAAAATGGCAAGATCACCGGCGTAGCATTAGATACAGGAGCTACATTTTCCTGCTCTTCTTGTATTCTTGCAACAGGCGGACGCTCCTACCCCGCAACCGGTAGTACGGGAGATGGGTTCAGAATGGTTCGCGAACTTGGCCATCATGTTAATACGACCAACCCCGCTCTAGTACCCTTGGAAACCGAGGGTGGACTGGCAGAATCGATGCAGGGACTTTCTTTACGAAATGTAGAAGTAACCCTTTGGGCAGATAATAAAAAAATGCGCTCAATGTTCGGTGAAATGCTTTTCACTCATTACGGACTTTCCGGTCCGATCATTTTAGACCTCAGTCGTGATGCCGTGATCGCATTGCGGGAAAATAAGTTCGTTGAGATCACGATAGATTCAAAACCTGCCTTGGATGATGCCACACTGAATGCTCGTCTGCTGCGTGAACTTGATTTCCATGGGAAATCAAAACTCAAAAGCATGTTGAAAAATCTTCTTCCCCTGAAAATGCTTTATCCTTTCTGCGATTATGTCAACTGTGATCCGGAAAAATACTGTAATCAGGTTTCCGGTGTTGAACGCAAGCGCATCTTTATGGGCCTAAGGGAAATGCGTTTTACCGTTACGGGTAATACCGGTTGGAATGATGCCATTATTACCTCCGGCGGTATTGATCTCAAAGAGGTCAATCCGTCCACCATGGAAAGTAAAATCGTTTCGGGTTTGTTCTTTGCAGGAGAAGTTCTTGATCTGGATGCGGCAACAGGCGGTTACAATCTACAAATAGCATGGTCCTCGGGTTATGTTGCCGGTAGCTCGGCAGCACAATCACCAAACGAATAAATTATTATTCCAAATATTATAAAAACAATCCAATCCAGCTGTTCATCGTGGATCTTCAATTGGCAAATTATGTTTATGATCTATGATAAAAGAGTTTTAATTATTTAATAATAAAAACACGTGGATCATTTTATTTACAGAGATCAACGTGACATAGTGATGAAATAATTTTTTGTAGTTCCAATTGATCAATAGGCTTAACCAAATAACCGTCGGCACCCGCTTTCATGGTCTCTTCTTTCTCTTCCGGTTGAGCATAGGCAGTTTGTACAATAATAGGAACATTGGGATTTCCGGCTTTAATTTGCTTAATAGCTTCATTACCATTCATGACAGGCATTTTAATGTCCATTAAAATGAGGTCGTAGTGGTTTTTATTTTCAAATATTACCGCTTCCTGACCATTTACGGCATGATCGATCCTCGAAACACAATTTTTCATTAATTCATAAAGATACATATAATTGTATGCATCATCTTCAGCTATCAATACAACCAAATCTTTCATTTTTAATGTTAGTTCTGAATTATTTTGCACACTAGTTTCTTCATTAGTTACCTTTATCAACGGAATGCTAAAGTTGAAACATGATCCTTTGCCTTCTGTAGACCAGATCTCAATATCACCCTTCATCAAGTCTACAAGTTCTTTTGCTATACACAAGCCAAGTCCCGTTCCGCCAATACTGGAAGTTTGAACGTTCATCGCCCGGTAAAAACGATCAAAGATCTTATTTTTTTCCTTTTCGGGAATACCAATACCTGTATCTTCAACATAAAAATGAATACGGTTATTCTTGGTCTTGCACCCTATTTTAACTTCTCCCGATTCGGTATATTTCAGGGCGTTGCTTGTCAGTATATTCAAGACCTCCCATATTTTTTCATGATCGCCCATTATTGAAAGTTTTCGGCAATCACTTGCAAGCCACTTGTAAAAATGTATGCCATCCTTTATACCGTTCATTTCAAAGGTATCGTAGAGATTTTGCATAAATACATCTAATTCGATAACATTGGAATTAAGGGGTATTTCTTCACTTTGTAAGCGTGAAAATAAAAGTACGTCATTGATCAGATGTAAAAGATATTCCGAGCTTTGCGTTATCAGTTTTACATATTTTTTTCGTTCGTGTTCATCCGTTTTTCTTAAAAGCAAATTTGAAAAACCCATAATGGCATTCATGGGAGTTCTGATCTCATGACTCATATTGGCAAGAAATGCCGACTTTAAGCGATTGCTTTCTTCAGCTTTCTCTTTTGCTTTGATCAAATTCAGTTCCATCTCTTTTTTTTCTGATATATCTCGAATAATTGCAGTTACTTCATTGGTCCCGCTTTCAATCATTCGTGCTTCATAATTGCATATGCCTTTATCGGGTATATCCAATGAATATTCATATACTTGCATTGCATGGGACTTAAGCGTTTTATCCAAATATTTTTTTGTTATTTTTTCAACTTCGGGAGGTAATATATTGTAAATATTTTTATCGATCAGATCTCCATTTTTATAGTACAGCTCTGTTGAATCTGATTTATAATCGACAATTTTTCCACTTTTATCAAAAACGAACATAAGATCGGGAGATGCATTCAGTAATGATTCGGCTTTCAATTTACGAAAGATCAAATCTTTCTTTTCATCTTCCTGGTCACTTATATCGCGAACGATACCCATGATAAATTTTTGATCGTTCATTCTTATGATACGTACGCGACCCTCCCCTAAACGGATATCGCCTGATTTATGCTGCCATCTGAAATAAAAATATTTATTCGGTTTTGAATCTAAGATCGTATTGAACATTTTAAGATATGAACTTAAATTCCCCTTCAAGACGGTGGGTATTTTGGAAATATGAATATTTTTAAAGTCGTTTTCTGAATATCCGGTCATTGAACAAAAAGCTCTGTTCACATCATGAATTTTGCCCTTCAGATCAATAATGATGATACCATCGGGAGACATATCAACCAAATGGTGATATTTTTGTTCACTTTCCAGTTTATGTAATTCTGATAACTTGCGTTGATTTATGTCGGTAATATAACCTTCTACCGCCACAGGTCCTTTTGATTTTGACCTGATACATACACCTCTTTCCCAAACCCATTTTGTATCGCCGCTCTTTGTCATGATCCGGTATTCAACTTCAAAGTGCTGCTGAGAATCCACACTGTCCTTAACGGCTTGAGTAACTTTTTCTCTATCTTCCTCAAGAATGATCTTTCCATAGGAAACAAGCTTATTATTTAGAAGTTCTTCGGGTAGATATCCTGTGGTTGTTTTACATCCCTCACTCATAAACTCCATCGTCCAGTTTTCATCATATTTACAACGGTATGCAAAACCGGGTAAGTTGGAAAAAAGGCGGGGTATCATATCTTCATAATATGAATTATCCAATTTAAAAGGATCAACAGATAAATTATCTCGGGAAATAGTCTCTGACTTTGTCATGTCTCTCTCTCTATTATTCTCTCAATAAAATATTCACAATACATTTATGAATATTACTCAACCGACTGCAAGAATTATTACCTAACTGACTAATTTACAATAATATTTTCAGGTGTCAAGTGTTTTAATATTTACATAATGGCACAAAATCCCTTAATCCTTTTTCATTGCATCACCCACTTTATCTTTCTAAATTGGAACAATGAAAGTGTTCAAATCAATCATAATTATGTTACTTGGGATCACTCTATTATCCGCAAGTGAGATGGAAACTTCTTACGATAACGGTCAATTTTTATTCTCCGGTATCGGAAGCGGGAGCGGTAGTTTTAAAGACGCCGGCACATCCCCTTTGACCTATCGGGGCATTTCTTCGACCCTACCTTTCGGATATCTTCTGGATAATGAAAATTTTAATTTCGAACTTAATACGACCTTATCTTATTTGGGTGGCTCGGCGGCAAATAATTATATGTTACAGTATTTCTCCGGTGAATTCTACGCATCCTATTTGAGGTCAATTTCCTTATTTTCCAACCCACAATTAAAATTTCAAAGCGGTGCACGTCTGTCTGGAGGCATGAGTGGTGCATATAATCCTTCATATCAAAACGCTACATTTAATATGGATTTTTATGCTTCATTACATGCCGGTGCAAAGATGCTCTATCTTTTTGAAAGACCGGAAAAAGATCTAAAGATCGCTTTTTTAAGGGTTCATAGGCCTTATAGACAATTTGCCGCTTATTTTCGTTTGGATATACCCCTCTTGCTTTTTAACGGGCGCCCTACCTTCCCTTACGTGATCGAGAGTGATACGGATATATTTGATCGACATTATTTTCTGGGTGGATTTCATATAAAAAGTAATTTGGGGATCAAACGCTATCTCAAGAATGGTAATGCCTTTGAAATTTCCTACATATGGGATATGCTTACAACAGGTTCAAAGGATATTTATAAATTGGAAACCGCAAGCCATAATTTATTATTATCGCTCTATTTTAAGTTGGATTAAGATGAAAAAGATCATTTTTACATGCCTGATCACAACTCTTATGATATTTACATCATGTGAAAGGCTGATCTTTTCTCCCGATCCTCCTTCTGATCCGAGAGCGACATTTCAATATCTTTGGGATAAAGTGGATCAACAATACGCGTACTTTGACGTTAAAAACGTCGACTGGGATGAGATATATCTCGAATATGGAGCTAAGATCCATGCCGATCTCTCGGATGATTCGCTTTTCTTTTACCTTGGCTCTATGCTGAATGAGTTGAAGGACGGGCATGTTAATTTATTTTCAGATTTCAATATCTCCCGCTATGATATAAGTAAACTCGGTCCTAAAAATATAGATTACAGATTCATTCAAGACAACTATCTTGGAACCGATTATTACTCAACCGGACCTTTTAGACATGATTTTATTGCAAATGATCAAATCGCCTATGTGCGCTATTCTTCTTTTATGGACCTCTTTTCCGATGATAATATCCGATATATTTTCAATCGCTATGAAAATACGGATGGAATGATCCTGGATATGAGACAAAATGGAGGTGGCTATAATTTGAATATCTTCAAATTATTGGCTTACTTCACTCTTCCCGAAGATGTTCTTTACACGACCTGTATAAAATCCGGATCCGCCCATGATGAATTCACAGAAGTTGAAACGATCTATTCCACCGCAACCGACTCCACTTTGCATTACACAAAACCGGTTGCCGTTTTGATTGACAGGGGATCATATAGCGCAACCTCCATGTTCTCTCTTGCTACCCTGCAACTGGACAACATGTTCCTGGTCGGCGATACGACCGGTGGTGGGCTGGGTATGCCCAATGGCGGACAACTACCTAATGGTTGGACCTATAGATTTTCAATTACACGCACACTGACACTTGATGGATCAAATTACGAAAATGGCATACCGCCGGATCATTATGCCGTTTTGGATAGTTCCGATATGCGGCAGGGATACGATACGGTGATCGAAACCGCGTTGGATGTTTTATTGGACAGATAAAACACCTCACACAAAGGCATCAAGTACCACAAAGCCACTAAAAAATATTTTAACCACAAAGTTTCACAAGCTCACAGTCAAAATTCTCCGCAAAGAAACAAAGGACGCAAAGAAAAAGAAAATAATATAGTCATCCCGGACGAGATCCGGGATCTTTTCAGGATGACGATGTTTGTTTTTCTTTATATGTGATAATCAGCGCAATCTGTGGATTGAATTAAATTGTTTGATCTCGCTCTGGTTCACTCGTACCTTTTAAGTAGACAATATCCCGATAAGATCCACCAACTTTTCATTTATCACGAAGGGATCCCATTGGGATAATTCATAAAATATATTTATTGAGGTGTCGCTCCTATGGAGCTAAAATTGTATGGATGCCATCTATCTACCAAGATATCGTCCCTGCGAGACTTCCGCGCCCAGACACCCGACCTCAGATTTCTTTGTGAGCTTTATCCACTTTGCGAATATTCTTGCTGTGCCTTATATACCTTTGTGAATATAATATTTTCTTCTTGGTGGTACTTGGTGCCTTTGTGTGATGCCTTATTCTCTACTCAATCTGCGTTTAAACACATAGTACACCGGTATTCCCAGTAAGGTAAAACCTATACTGAACAATAATCCTATTAAGGGAAAAGTACTAAAACTTGCGATGATCAGAGGAAATGGAAGAATAATGGCCAATACGGTCATTAATTTCCACATCGGTGAATGGTATGACGGATTATAGTCATCGCGTTTTTTCAGCCAGAAGATGCTGCCGTAAACCAGAATGTTTTGAAGCAGATAGGAAAAAGTGAAATATCCAAGCAGTGTATCAAGCGTATCCTGGCTTATAAAGACAAGAATAATGGCAAATCCCGATTGTAAAAGGATGGAGTTTACCGGTGTCCCGAATTTTGGATGTATCTTTGCAAAGGTTTTAAAGAAAAGACCGTCTTTAGCCATGGCATATTGCAAACGCGGTTGACTCATAATACAAACATTCGTAGCGCCAATACAGGATATAAAAGCCGCAATAGCCAGAAATCCGGCGGCTATGGTAGCGAATGCGGGTAAATATTTGAACGGATTTAAAAAGCCCTGAGTTTGGATCACTTCTTCGTGCGGGATCAATGCACCCGTAGCAAAAGAGATCAATATGTACATTAAGGTTACAAACAGTGCACTCCCAATAAGGGCAATGGGAATATTCCGATTGGGATTTTTAACTTCCCCCGCCATATACATGATATTGGGGAATCCGGCATAGCTCCAGACCGTTCCGGCAGCCCCCATCATAACCAACCAAAAGATAGAATGTTTTGCGGGCTCAACTACCTGAGGTTCAAAAAATAAATTCGGTGAGTTGAAATAGAACAAACCCAATATCGCAATAATTGCAAGCGGAATGATCTTTAGGACCGTTAGGATAACTTGGATCCATGAGCCTTGTTTAACCGAACGAATGTGAATGGTCGTAAGAATAACGATCACGCCGATCGCCAACATTTTTGTGGACATGGCATCAACCGTTAATGCCGGGAAAAAAACATCCAGAGCGGAGATGGCAGCAATACTCAAGATCGTGATCGACGGCATATCGCTGGTCCAAAAAGCGGTCCAGGTATAAAGGAAAGCCAGTAAAGGACTCCCGGCTTTTTGCAAGTAAAGATAACCAAATCCCTGACCCGGATAGGCCGTGCCAAGTTCAGCATAAATAAATATTTGAGGCAACATAAAAAGGCCACCCACCGCCCAGGCGAGAACAGCTAATCCGGGAGATCCTGCCGCTCGTTGCACCGGTGCGATATTGATAAAAACACCGCTTCCGATCACCAATCCAATAATAATTGCTATAACCTGAAAGAGATTCAATTGCCGTTTAACTTCGCTCATGTATATCCTTTTCTACATTTTAGTCATCCTGAACTTGCCTGCCATGCCGAAGCCATAGCGAAGGATGGTTTCAGGACCTCTGTGAGTATTTGCGTATAGAATTCTCAATAAATAGTTCAACTCATTTATAAGATGTATTCAATTTGAAACCCTAGAAAGACTTATAATTCATGCACAATAAACGCCGTTGTTGAAAATTCCGGTATCAGTTGATTGGATGTAGATAATTCCAATGATATTCTATCGGCTTTCAATAATTCAAGCAAAGGTCTTTGATAAGAAAGTTCGGGACATGCCGGATACCCAAAAGACCGGCGCAAACTCTTTGCGATACCAAGTTCCTCATTGATCTTTTCATGTATCAATCCGGCTAAGGTTTCGGTGCATTCGGCGGCTAATCCATATAAAAGAAAATATTCCGCATAATCATTTTTTTTATACATCTCTCGGGATAATGCGACCGCTTCAGGGCCTATGGTTACAGCCGTCAGGGGAATAATATCTCCCCCCTCCTCTTTTGTCTTAAAATTCTCTGAAATGATCTTTCCTTTTAACTCGGGAAATTCCCATCGGATGTTCTCATTCAGGATCAACGCACTGCCATCCCGATAGACGGGAAAATACCCGTAAACGGCGGCAGGATTCATTGACATTAATATCCGCTCGTCCTCCAATAGGTCTTTAAACATCTCTTCACCACCATTGCCCATTTTCCAGCGTGAGCGGAAAAGAACCTGCATATCCAGATTTTCCATGACCTTATCAATCGTAAAATTAAGAATTTCCGAGCATCCAATAAATGGGGGCTTTATCATATTTAACCTAATCCATTATATACAATGTTGACGTAAATATAGATAAATTATTCTGTCTTACAAAACCTTCTTCATGTTTCCGGTTTCTGCCTTTTGACTAATTTGTCAACTAAAAACACACTCGGGTCATATTATTATGCCATATTGTCACACCTCCATCAATGGCATGATATTTGCAACTAATAATATGTCGGAAACAAATCCGATTTGACATAAAAACAAAAACACAGCGGACAGCGCTACCCAGCATGTCCGGTAATGATAAAAAGGAGAACGAAATGGGTAAAATTATTGGAATTGACTTAGGGACGACAAATTCCTGTGTCTCGATCATGGAGGGGAACGAGCCAAAGGTTTTAGTTAATGCCGAAGGAAACCGTACAACACCATCTGTTGTAAGTTTCAAAAAGGACGGAGAACGTCTTGTGGGCGCCGCTGCCAAACGCCAGGCCGTGACCAACCCCAAACATACCATTTACAGTATTAAACGCTTTATGGGCCGTATGTACGGTGAAGTGGCGAATGAAATAACCGAAGTTCCTTATACGGTTGAACAAGGTAAGAATAAGGATGTCAGAGTAAAAATTGACAAGAAAACTTATTCTCCTCCCGAGATCTCTGCTATGATCCTTCAGAAAATGAAACAGATCGCAGAAGATTATTTGGGCGAAAAAGTGACCGAAGCGGTTATTACCGTACCGGCATACTTCAATGATTCACAGCGTCAAGCAACCAAAGATGCCGGCAAGATCGCCGGGTTGGAAGTAAAGCGTATCATCAATGAACCGACAGCCGCTGCACTTGCATACGGATTGGACAAAGGCAAAGAAGAAAAAGTTGCCGTATTCGATCTGGGTGGCGGTACGTTTGATATCTCGGTCCTTGAGATCGGTGATGGTGTATTTGAAGTAAAATCTACCAATGGCGATACACACCTGGGTGGTGATGATTTTGACCAAAAACTTATTGAATATCTCTTGGATGAATTCAAGAAACAAGAAGGCATGGATATTTCAAAAGACGCCATGGCCGTACAGCGATTAAAAGAAGCTGCAGAAAAAGCCAAAATGGAACTCTCAACATCAATGCAGACCGAGATCAACCTGCCTTACCTTACGGCTGATTCTTCAGGTCCAAAACATTTGAATATTCCCATGACACGCGCAAAATTTGATCAGTTGACGGCAGACCTGGTATCTCGCGTCCGCAAACCATGTGAAAACGCGATCAAAGATGCAGGCTTAAAAGCTTCAGATATTGATGAAGTCATTCTGGTGGGTGGTTCAACGCGTATCCCGGCAGTTCAAAAACTGGTTAAAGATATTTTCGGTAAAGAACCGAATAAAACCGTAAACCCCGATGAAGTTGTTTCCGTTGGAGCGGCTATTCAGGGTGGTGTTCTTCAAGGCGATGTAAAAGATGTTCTCCTGTTGGATGTAACACCTCTTTCACTTGGTATTGAAACCCTCGGTGGCGTATTTACCAAACTCATCGAACGTAATACAACTATCCCGGTCAAGAAATCCGAGATCTTTTCAACCGCTGCCAACAATCAGCCTCAAGTTGAGATCCATGTTCTTCAGGGTGAACGTTCACAAGCCGCTTACAACAAGACATTAGGTCGTTTTATTCTGGACGGCATTCCTGCGGCACCTCGCGGTATCCCGCAGATCGAAGTCAGCTTTGACATAGATGCCAACGGTATTATGAATGTATCAGCCAAAGATAAGGCAACGAATAAAGAACAAAACATCCGCATCGAATCTTCAAGCGGTCTGTCTGATCAGGACATTGAGAACATGACCAGTGAAGCGGAAAAACATGCTGAAGAAGACGAAAAATTCCGCAAAAAAGTGGAATCTCACAATCAAGCTGAACAGACCCTCTTTGCAACACAGAAAGCGTTGGATGACATGGGCGACAAGCTAGAAGACTCCGACAAGAAACCCGTTGAAGAAGCTTTGGCGGAATTGGAAAAAGTTAAAACATCCGATAACCCCGAAGAGATCACAGAAAAGATCGAAGCGGTCAATCAAGCCATGATGAAGGTCTCTGAAAAGATCTATGCACAAGCACAGCAGGCACAGCAACAAGCCGGCGGACCCGATATGGGAAACGCAGGCCCCGATGCCGGTGCAGGTTCTGAAAAAGCTGAAAACGTTGAAGACGCTGATTATGAGGTCGTCGACGAAGAAAAGTAAATGAATCTCTGACATACATAAAGAAAAGCCTCTCAATGAGAGGTTTTTCTTTTATGTCGAGAAAATCAATTAGCTGTTACGAGTCACGAATCTCGAGTCACCCGTTTCAATTATTTCCTTTATTTTATCCAAATTTACTTTTAAATTGTCTTGTGTTTAAAAATAGGATATCATTATTCATAACGTCCAATTCGTATTGATATGATCTCTTAGTCGCCTGACACGGAAAAACATTTACCCATCCCCGCCTGAACTGAGTTTATCCTTATTCATAAGTAAGATGTTTTAATGTTGATAGTTAAATAGTGGAGGTGTCTCATGAAATTTTGGAATTTTGTATTGAACTGTCTCATTGTGGGTGCGATCGCATTTGTCGCCGGAATGCTTGTAAGCTTTTTATTCAATGTAATTGTTCACGGATCGGCTATGGTCGCATGGGGGGCAACACTAAGAATGTCCGTAATTCTTGGGCTTGTTGTTCCACTTGGAAAATTATTGAACATTAAATCGGAATAAGCAGAACATAAAATTACCTTAAATTGAAATGCTCATATTCCATTGATGAACATAGAGGATTATTTTACTCGGATAAAAATAGCGGATCCCAAGTCTCTTGAAAATGCGCTATAGGAAAGCCGATCACATTATAAAAACATCCTGAAATACTTTGTACTAGATTTGCACTTATATCCTGAATACCATAAGCCCCGGCTTTATCCATGGGTGAACCGCCTTCTATATATTCACGAATATCTTCGTCTGAAAGATCACGGAATCTAACCTCGGTCACTTCATCTTCAGTCATCAAAATATTTCTTGATCCGCATAAAATGGAAAATGCCGTAATTACTTGGTGAGTATTGCCTGACAAAAGGCGTAACATATTAAAGGCATCTGTTTTATCAATGGGTTTTCCCAATATTTGCTCATGATACACTACGATCGTATCTGCTGAAATAATGATCTGTTCGGGATACTTTTCTGCAATGGCTCTCCCCTTTTCTTCCGCCAGTCGACGGACATGTTCAAGGGGTTTTTCACCGGGAAGCATAGATTCATCAATATGCGCGGGGACGATCTTAAACGTTAATCCTAATTTTGCCAATAGTTCTTTTCGTCGCGGTGAAGCCGAAGCCAGAATGACCGGCAGATCGGGTTGTACGATCATGGCAAAACCACCATTTTATTATATTGCTTGATCGTTTCATTTCCGGTATCGATCTCAAGGACATAAAAATATACTCCTGCGGCGAGGGCGTGTCCATAATCATCTTCTGCCACCAAAGGGATGGCATTAAAACCGGAATGGATGGATATATCACTTAACCCGGCGACCGATTTTCCCGATATGGTATAGATCCTCAGATCGGCCAGTCCACTAAAGGCCGAAGAAAAGGTAATGTCCGTTCTGTCCTTGAATGGATTGGGGAAATTGACCAGATTTTGGACAAGATCATCCCCTTCATGCAAAACGGATATGGACAATTCTATTTGAGAGAAGTTATTATAGTTATCAAAGGCTGATATCTCGATCATGTGTTCGCCTTCATCAAGATAATTATCCACTGAATATTCAACATTTCCTCGTGAATAATCATTTTGATCATAGACAAAAAGTTCGCTGAGATCCACCAGTTGCTGGCCATTATCGATGGACATTTCCAAAACATGCCCGGTCGTGCCGGTAATATTGATACCGCTCTGATCCTCAAACACGATCTTGACCGTGCCGGTATCAAAAACAACAGCACCATTCTGCAATTCTATATCTCCGGAATAAATTGAAATAGTCGGACCGAGCACATCAGACGATGCATCGGGATTTATACCACCGATATGAATGTCGTCAATGGCAGCCGAACCGTCGTACATCCCGTTCGCGCCCCAATATATCATGCGGATCTTTCCATTTTCTCCATGATATTGAATATCTTTGG
>CAZSGO010000007.1:14861-23342 GCA_964606395.1 uncultured bacterium | reverse complement strand
AAATATCCTGAACGGCAACGTTTAAAGAATCGCCACTGAATACGAATTGTACAGGGATAATATCCAGCTGAGGGACAATATCCGATCCGCATCCAAAGAGAAAGATTAACATGATACTAAAGAGGAATGATCTTTTCATATATAACTCCTAATGGGTTCTGACAGTCTGTTTTTGATTGGTGAAAAATAAAGCATAATGGGTAGATTAACAATATAAATGTTATCGTCTTTCTTTCCGAAGCCGGAAAGTGAATAATATTAATTAATTGGTTTTAATTGCTAATAATTCTTATTATAAAGCAACACATAGGAGGTGATATTATGAAAATTATTATTGACAGTACATGCCAAATTGAACCCAAGCGAATTAAAGAATTAGACCTTGGATTTATTGATTATCCGCTATATCTGAATGGTGAAGAATACGAGCATTATTGGGATGCTCCAAATATACGCGAAGAAATTGATAAATATATTGAATTGATCCGGGACAAAAAAAGCAAAGGTTCAACATCGGGGATCACCGAACAGGCTTTTGTCGATGTTTTTGAAATGTATAAAGACGAAGAGATCCTTTTAATAACTCAATCCATCAGTAACACCAAAGCTACCGGGAATACTCTGAACAAAGTATTAAATGAGCATCCCGAGTATGATGTTAAAGCCTTTGATACCGAGATACTTGCTTCGGGTGTGGGAGCTCAGGGCCTTGCCTTATTGCGTGAAATGAAAGATAAAGATCTTACACGAGATGAGTGTTATGCTATTCTCGAAAAGAACCGTCCCAATGCCTATGTAGTTGGCGTTCTATATGACTTGTTTTACCTGCATCGCAGCGGTCGGACAAATTTTGCAAAAGCTGCTATGGCCACAGCTCTGGGTTTATATCCCTTGCTGTCATCAACGCCGCAATCCGGGGTTCTTAAATCAACCGGAAAAGTTCGTAATTACAAGCAGGCAAATGCTCGTTTCATTGATGCAATTAAAGAACAAATGGAAGCCCGAAAGAGTAAAACCCTGACAGTTACTTTGGCGTATGTAAATGAACATGACAAAGAGTGTTTGCACATGAAAGAAGTGCTTGAGAAAACTGCCAAAGAGTTGAATTGGGACCTGCAAGTTGATATAAACTACAGTAATTTCTCTCTCCTTCCCCATATGGGTCCCGACTTTTATGAAATGGGCTATGTTATCGGAACTTAAGTCAGAAGTCAGAAGTCAGAAGTCAGAAGTCAGAAGCCAGAAGCCAGAAGCTAGAAGCCAGTAGTCAGAAGTCAGAAGTCAGTAGCCGGAAGATCATTTTAGATAGTCAGTAGTCAGAAGTCGGTAGTCAGTAGCCGGAAGATCATTTTAGATATAAAGTATCAAAAGCGTAAGATGTAGTAATTTGGTGCATCTGTTCCGGATACCATGTGCTCACATGATAAAACCAATATGTCTAAATAGAATTAAATCTTGTAATAATAAGCTCGATATAATAAATTGTGCGGGGTTATTTTATAAAGCACAGTTATAAAATAAAAAAACACACAGAAGGGAAAATATGACTTACAATTCTATTGTTTTAGTTAAACAAGTTCCTGATACTGCAAATATTTTTGGTGACGTAATGAAACCGGATGGAACGGTAAATAGAGCAAAATTACCGACGATCTTCAATCCGGAAGATAAAGTGGCCTTAGAGCTTGCATTACAGGTAAAAGATCAATATGGCGGGAAGGTAACGGCTGTTACAATGGGTCCGCCAAAGGCCGCGGAACTTTTAAAAGAGTGTTTGTACATGGGCGCTGATGAAGTTATCCTGGTGACGGACCGGAAATTCGCCGGTGCCGACACACTTGCCACGTCATATGTATTGAATAAGGTTATTGAGAAGATCGGCAATTTTGATATAATATTTGCCGGACGACAAGCCATTGACGGAGATACGGCGCAAGTTGGACCGCAAACCGCAGAAAAACTTGGATTACCCCAAATTACCTATACCGAGAAAATACTGGAATTGGGCAATGGACAAATCAAAGTTCAAAGATTGATCGATGGTGGTCATGAAATACTATTATCCAAAATGCCCGTTCTTTTAACGGTCGTTAAAGAAGCCTCCGTTCCACGTCCTTTTAGCGCAAAACGAGTTATGGCTCATAAAAATAATATTCCCTTACAGTTGACAACCGAAGATCTGGATGTGGATCTGGAAAGATGCGGTCTTAACGGTTCGCCTACCAAGGTTTACAATATTGAATCTGTCGTTCTTTCTGCCGGTGAGCATGAAAGCATAGAACCGACCAAAGAAGGTTTGGGTCAGTTAATCGATAAACTTATGAACGATCATATTTTCGGGTAAGGATCATTATGGATAAATTATCACATGAAGTTTGGGTATACATAGAAATTAAGAATGATGCGATAGCGGAAGTAAGTCTTGAATTACTCTCAAAAGGAAGAAAGCTGGCGGAAAAGCTGGGCGGAATACTTAAAGCCGTCATCATTGGCGATGATCTTCAAAAAATGGCAGAGCAAACATTCCAATATGGAGCCAACGAAGCCATCTTGGTTGAACATGCCGATCTGAAACAGTACAAGACCATGCCATATAGTAGAATTTTGAGCGAGTTGGTCAAACAATATCAACCTCGGATCATCCTTTTTGGTGCCACCTTTATTGGCAGGGATATCGCTCCCCGTGTTGCATCAAATACATTAAGCGGATTGACGGCCGACTGTACGGATCTTCAAATTTCGGATGTAACGTACATGAAAAAAGAATATCCGAAATTATTGCTGCAAATACGTCCCGCATTTGGCGGCAATATTGTCGCCACGATCATTACTCCCGATAACCCCGTTCAAATGGCTACCGTGCGTGAAGGCGTTATGGAAATGTCTCCCTTGGACGTACCGGTTAACGGGAAGATCACGAGAATCCCTTACCGTGCAGAAGAAATAGACACACTAATACAGATCATTGAACGTCATCAGGAAAAATGCAAGGTAGATCTTAAATGTGCACCGATCATTGTTGCGGGCGGTTATGGTATGGGCTCTAAAGAAAATTTTAAATTACTTGAGGAATTGGCTGACCTGATCGGTGGTAAAGTTGCCGGAAGTAGAGCCGCTGTAGATGCGGGTTTTATTGAACACGAAAGGCAAGTAGGACAAACAGGTGTGACCGTACGTCCAAAACTTTATATTGCTGCGGGTATTTCGGGAGCCATTCAACATAGAGCCGGCATGGATGAATCCAATAAGATCATCGCGATCAATATTGATCCGGAAGCTCCCATATTTAGTGTTTGCCAGTATAAAATATTAGGTGACGCCATGGAGGTTATACCAGCCTTGATCGAAGCCTATAAAAATAAATTGAAGTAGGGGATATTATGCCTAATTTTTTTACAGACAATAAAGATCTGGTTTTTCAATTGGATAACCTGAATCTGGAATATATCGCTGAACTTGTAGAAAATGGTTATAACGATGCCGATAAGTTCGATTATGCACCCAAAGATTATGAAGAAGCAAAAGATAATTATAAAAGTGTCCTTGAGATCGTTGGAGATATAGCAGGAAATATAATCGCACCCCTCGCGGCGGAAGTCGATGAAGAAGGCGCCCATTTCGAAGATGGGGTCGTTACCTATGCCAAAGGGACACAGGAAGCCTTGAAGCGTTTAACGCAAGCCGATCTTATGGGTTTTACATTGCCGAGGAAATATGGCGGCTTAAATATGCCGATGACCATTTATACGATGTCTATCGAAATGGTATCACGGGCCGATGCGTCACTTATGAATCTTTACGGACTTCAGGATATTGCCGAGACGATAAATAAGTTTGCCACAGAAGAGCAAAAAGAAGAGTTTCTTCCGCAGTTTGCAGAGGGAAAAGTCACCGGAGCCATGGTCCTGACGGAACCGGATGCCGGATCAGATCTACAAGCCGTTAATTTAAAAGCCTATCAGGATGAGAACGGGAACTGGAAATTAAATGGCGTAAAACGTTTTATTACCAACGGCAGCGGAGATATTCTGCTGGTTCTGGCGAGATCCGAACCCGGTACATTGGATGGCCGTGGTCTTAGTATGTTCGTTTGTTATGGTGACGACACGGTCATCGTAAGAAGAATTGAACACAAATTGGGAATTCACGGGTCGCCCACATGCGAACTGCAATTTAATGATACGCCATGCCAATTGGTCGGTAAACGCAAAATGGGGCTGATAAAATATGTAATGGATCTGATGAACGGTGCCCGTTTGGGTGTTTCCGCTCAGGCTATTGGCATATCGCAAGCCGCATACGAAGAAGCTTTATCATATGCCAAGGCAAGAGAGCAATTCGGGAAAGCCATTATTGAGATCCCGGTAGTTAAGAATTTACTTATTGATATGAAAACCACATTGGAAACAAATCGCTCTTTATTATATGCTACCGCCCAATCCGTTGATATGCGCGACAAATTAGTCGAGCGTATCGAGCATCTCAAAGCTGAAGGCAAGGTTGCAAAAGATGAAATGGAGCTACAAAAAAAGTATAGCAGGATCGCTGCGATGCTGACGCCCATGTGTAAACTTATCTTGACCGAATCCGCCAACAAGATCACTTATGATTCCCTTCAGATACACGGTGGAACAGGGTATATGAAAGAATTTAATATAGAACGCCTGGCCCGGGATGCCCGCATTACAAATATCTATGAAGGGACATCTCAGTTGCAGGTCGTTGCCGCGATCGGAGGAGTAATAAATGATATTTACTCTGAGAAATTCGATGAATATGAAACAAAGAACTATAACGGACCTTTGGCCGATTTGGTAATAAAACTCAAAGAAATACGAAGCATCTTTAAAGAGAGCCTGGAATTTGTCCATGGAAAGAACGACAAAGATTTCAAAGATATTTCCTCCAAAGATCTCGTTGAGATGTACAGTTATCTGGTCACCGGTTATTTATTGATCGATGAAGCTGAAAAAGACGAAAGAAAACTTCATACCGCAAAACGGTATATCCTTAGATCTTTAGCGGCAAGCAAACAAAATCACGAAACGATAAAATTGGAATTGTATTCTGATATTCAAGCCCACGATAATATTTAGATCTTATTATAGCTGCTACTTGCAATGCTCAAAATACGTTTGATGTCGGGTATAAAAATCATAGCATTAAATTAATATTTTGATTATACTTTATGCAAAGCAGGAGGTAGTTAGTATGAAGATCATTATTGACAGCACTTGTCAACTAGAGCCCGAACGCGTAAAAGAACTTGGTCTTACCATTATTGATATGCCTGTCTATATGAATGGAGAGGAATATCCACAATCATGGGATATGCCAAATTGGCGCGAAGAAAAAGAAAAATTCATCTCGTTGATGCGTGACAAGAACAATAAAATAACCACGGTCGGTGCCAGTGAAGCACAATTCATTGAAGCCTTTGAAAAGCATAAAGATGAAGAGATCTTATTGATCACCCAAGCTTTAAGAAATACAAAGGCAACCGCCGATGCCCTTCATGCAGTCCTTAAGGACCACCCCGAATATGATGTAAAAGCCTTTGACAGCAGAAGTCTTGTCAGTGGTGTAGGTGTTCAGCTTCTTGCGATGCTGAATGAAACAAAGGGCAAAAACCCTACCCGTGATGAATGTTATGATATTCTTGAAAAGAATTGTGAGAACGCCCATGTTATGGGTGCGCTTTATGATCTGTTCTACCTCCATCGCGGAGGCAGGGTCGGATTAGCACAGGCAGTAATGGGAACAGCCATGGGCATTATGCCCTTGCTGTCAGCCGTCCCGGGATCCGGTGAGATCAAAGCAATGGGGAAAGCGCGTAATTACAAGCAGGCCTGCGCACGTTTTTTAACGACGATAACGGAACAAATGGAAGAAAAGAACAGCAAGAAGCTTACCTTGGCCATGTCATATGTTGGCGGACACGATAAAGAATGCCATTATATGAAGAAATTGCTTGATAAAGCAGCCGAGGAAAACGGATGGGACTTTTATTTTGAACTAAACTATTCCAACTTTGCACATATGCCGCATCTTGGCCCCGATTACTTTGAAATGGGCTATGTTATTGGAACATAATTGAAAAAGAAAGCAGTATGAAAATCAGTAGATTCATATCGGCCCTCGAAGGGGGCCTTGACTATTTTAAAGCAAATTATCACACTATTGACAACTTGAATGTTTTTCCCGTGCCTGACGGCGATACCGGGGTGAATATGTTGTTGACCTTTCAACCGGCTATAGAAGCAATTCATCAAAATCAAAATAGAGATTATGAATCTATCCTGAAGACCTTAAAAGATGTTTGTACGATGAACAGCAGAGGGAATTCGGGTTTTATATTATCGCGCTTTATCAGCGGATTTTCAGATGTTGTTCTTAAATACGGTGACATTACTCCGGATATCCTGACGGAAGCTTTTTCTCATGGTCATTTTGTTTCCAAGACATCGGTATCCACTCCGCGTGAGGGAACCATGCTATCTGTATTTGAAACAATTGCAAAAACAATGAAAGAAGTCACATCCGAGACTGTATTGGATCATATAAAATTGGCTATTCAGGCCGGCAGAGACGAAGTGTTTATTTCTCCGGAAAAGCTTCCCGTGCTTAAAAAGGCCGGTGTGGTTGATTCGGGTGCTTTAGGTTTTGTTTTTATTCTTGAAGGCATGAAAAGACGTATGTCCGGTGAAGAAGTTAAAATCGAGAATGAAAGTGAATACCGTTTTGAAGCCGATGAAGATTCAAATCTTGAAGAATTAATGGAGATCAGCCATCGTTATTGTACCGAATTGACCATTCGGAGAAACGGTGACGATGTTAAGGATGATCTTGAAGCCTACCTTAATGATATTGGCGATAGTGTCGCCCTGCTGGTCAATGACGATATTGTTAAATTGCATGTTCATACCAACACACCCGATGAAGTCATTGAAGAATTATCATCCTATGGTGTGATAGAGAATAAAAAGATCGAAGATATGCAAAAGCAGATCGAAGAAGAATTTGCCCGTTTTCGGCATGAAAATGAGATCGGTGTGCTGGCCTTGGTCCCCGGTGAAGGATTTCGCAGTATTTTACATGATTTTGAACCGGATCTGGATGTTTTGGTTTATGGCAAGAATCTTCCCAAAACCGGCGATATTCTGAATCATATAAATCAAATGCCCTATGAGGTCATTATTGTACTGGCAAACGATAAAAATATTATTCCCGCCGTACAATTGGTGAAAAATGAAACGACAAAGCATATTGAGATCTTTCCAAGTAAAAATGTGATCCAGGGGGTAGCGGCGATCATGGGATTCGTCAAGAATCTCACCTGGGAAGAGAACCTTTCTCAAATGACATCTTCAATGGACCTGGTAGATAGTATCAGCATTTATAAAAGCATTAAAAATTCAAAGTTTGCCGGAATAGAGATCCCCGTAGATCATTATTTTGCGGTCATGAACGGGAACGTTATTTCGGTCAATAAAGAATTCGATCCCGTTGTTATTTCATCTGTACGCGAATCGGACCCCGATGAGCGTATGACAATATCCTTTTATTATAACGATCACGTTGATCCCGAGGATCTTAAACCTATAGCGGCTCAACTGGAAGAAGAATTCGAAGATATCGAATTTGAAACGCGTTATGGCGGACAACATACGGCGCTATTACTGATCGGTCTGGAATAATAAATCAATAATGGAGAATACTATGTTTTATCTTGTACTGGTTTCGGGTTTAATTCTCGGATACCTTTCAGGATCTGTGAGTTATGCCCGTATTTTTACTAAACTGGGCAAAGGCGTAGATGTAACGACAATAGGAAATGGGAATCCTGGAACCTCCAATGTGATGCGGGAAGTGGGAAAATTCTGGGGCACTCTTACGTTTCTCGGCGACATACTGAAGGGATCGCTGATCATGGTCCTGTATAATTGGATATTTTTTTCAGAGAATTCCATTGTGTCCCTATCCCAGCCTTTTAATGGTGCAGGGTTCGTTGCGGTTCTTTTAATAGGTATAGCTGCTATTTATGGTCATGGATTTCCGATCTTTTACAAATTTAAAGGTGGAGGGTCTATCGGAGTGCTTTTTGGTTGTTGGGCTTACCTGATCTTCCCGCAATTTCTTATCAATATTGTGATCGCTTATATCGTAGTAAAAATATTTTTTTCAAAGCAGAAATACCCGATGGGCCGTATGACACCGTTTGTATTTTTGTTCTCGACACCGTTTTTTTTATTGGCTGAAAGTTTGCTCATAAAAACATGGCATCCCCTTTTTCCGGGATCGATCATATTTGATCATATCGGATGGGGAAATCATTTTCTTCAGTTAAATGGCAATGGCTGGTTGATTCCGTTAGGTATTCTTCTGTACGGTGTTGCCGTTATCCCCACAAATTTTAAAATGCTGAAGACGAAAGAGATCCTTGCGGAGAGTGACCGGTGACCAGAGACCGGTGACCAGAGA
>CAZSGO010000007.1:0-14761 GCA_964606395.1 uncultured bacterium | reverse complement strand
CGTCAGCTGACGAACAGGGCTTCTATCATTGCTTTATTTTTTTTATTTAATGGGTTTGTCCACTGTTACCTCAGTTGATAAATGACGATACCAGGTGAAGTACAGTCCAACACTCAAAGCTACAAAGATAAGTCCGAGCCAAAGTGCCTGGCTCCATGATTTGAATACCAGATTCATCATGAACATAAATAAGCTCAACTGCCATGGAACGGCAAGGATCGTAGAAATTATATCCCGACGATTTTCTTTATTAATAGCCAGTTGGTTCTCTTTTGAAAGACTTTTTCTGTATTTTCCCCATAGACCAAATGGACGGGTAACATTATAAAAATTCTGCGTTACTTTTTCATCTGTCGGCTGAGTTGCCAGGGTACCGACAATAATACCGATCAGTGACATGAGGGAAGCAATGATGAAAGCATAATATTCAGGTGCAAGTGCATCGGGAATAATACCCACTTTCATAAATACTTTCCACAGAATTGCCGTTATCATTCCACTGGCAACACCAATGGCATAACCATAGCCATTCACGCGGTGCCAATACCAACGAACCAGCTGAGGGATCAATAGACCGGCACCCAGCCCCATTGTGATCCAAGACCAAATCTCGTTAATATTTTTAATAAACACTGTCAGAATAAGTCCCGTTACAACAATAAGTATCGATGCTCCGTAACTGTGTCTCATCAAATGTTTATGATCGGCATTGGGGTTGATGTATTTTTGATAAATATCTTTTACCCAATAGGCAGCGCCCGCATTGACGGTTGAGTCAAATGTAGACATAGCCGCAGCCATCAATCCGGCGATCAGGAAGCCCTTAATACCAATAGGTAAAGCCGAAACCACCGTCGGTAAAACCATTTCCGGATCGGTGATCTGAGTGCCCAGGGAGATACCCCAAACTGCCAATGCGGCAATGAATGGCCAGCGAAATGAAAGTAAACCGGTCCAGAATAGAGACAAAAGGCCGGCTTCTTTATCGTTCTTGGCCGCATAATAACGTTGGATCATATAGTTTCCCGTTCCACCTGCTCCCTCAAGGATAACCTTAAAGAGATAGAACATGACCAATATACCAAAGACATTGTACATGGAATAATCTGATTCGGCAGGGATATTGAGACGCCACTGCGGCGCTAGATTTACCCACTCTTTTAATGTGGTCCCTACCTGCATAAAACCACCTTCTTTCAGTGGCATTGCAACGGCAAATTGTTCCGGTAACTCTATTCCTAAGGATCTGACAACAATATAGATAATCGCCAGGAAGATCAATACACCCTGGAAAACATCCGTCCAGATAACTCCATAAAGTCCGGAAGCTACCGTGTATATCATTGCGATCGCAATTAAAATAAAAGCCGCCCAGAATTCGGTGCCAATGACAATATTCCCGATGTGAATATTCCATGAGTCCGGTATGCCCAGAAAAGTATCAAGGAATTTACCGCCACCGATGGCAAAGTAAGTGATCATCGCAATTGTGAAAATAATGGACGTGATCGCTTGTATCAGTCGTGCCGTATCTCCCTGATGGTTGTCGCCAAAACGCAGGCTCATCCATTCGGCTACGGTCATGACTTTTGAACGTCGATTCCATTTACCCATATAGATCATAAGAAAAGCCATGATCAAGGTAACACCGCCACGGATCTCAATATAAAATCCTTTAGCGCCGATGGCATAGATCAAAGCAACTATGATCATTGTTCCGCTGATGTCAAGATTAGAAGACATTCCCGAAGCACCCAATGCCCACCAGGGCAGATTCCTGTCGCCGAGAAAGTAAGATTCAATACCCTCTTTCGCCTTTCTCTGCATTAATAATCCGACCACTACCATAGCGGTCAAATAAATTCCGACTATAACATAGTCTACAGCATGCATATCGATCTCCTTATAATAGTCCTATAACTTATTCTATCCGTATGTCTTGATAGATATCACAGAAATACGGATCAATGTTTTATCAGTATTGTACCGGACGATGGTTCCAATGTAATATAATTCAATACCTGCGTATTGGTGTAAGGGTGTGTTGAAAACAAATAAGACCACATGCCACCCGGCAGGTTATAAAAGGCCGGTTTGTCTTTTGATCCGTTTATCATGACGATCATTTCACTTTCGCCATCCTTCTCGGGTAAGATCCTATAACCCAAACCGAATTCACTGTCTGCATAAAAAGGTTCCAGCTGATCACGTGAGGCTTTTCTTAATTGAGGGTATACCTGCCGTAAGCGAAAAACCGTAGCGTAAAAATCAACAAGCTCCTGATTTTGTTTTGCAATATTATAATTGATATAATTTGTTGAGTTATCTTTATTATATGAATTTCGGTCAATCATTCCTTGATGATCATCGGGGTATTCGTTGATCTCAATGACTTTGCTCCGACCAAATTCTTGTCCGGAATGGATCATAGCAATACCCTGTGACGTCCCAAGCATAAATGCGCCCAATTTATGGTATTTTAGTTCTTCGGGACTTAAAATATGGTGAGATCCAAGATCCGTGATCACGGTATTTTCTTTGCTTTTGCCCGTGTAAACCCGGACGAAATCACCAAAGGTTTCATCGTCGTGAGATTCAAGATAATTAACGGCATGTTTTATGCTCTCATATTGACCGCCGTCATCTTTTAATGAACCCATTAGAAAGCGGGAGGCGTTTCCCCGCGAAACACCTTCATCCCAATTGCCAAAAATAAATCCGGGGCGAGTATGGGGGTTTTGTCCTTTTATGCCATTTCGGAATCTGTCATTCCAGCTGGCCCAATTCAGTTCCGAAAAATGTTCGGGATTATATTTGCCGCCACCCCACGGTTCTGCAATAATAACAACGTTGGGGTTGAGTTTCTTAGCTTCTTTAATAATGGTTGATAAGGTTTCATCGTCGATCATTGCTCCCAAATCAAAACGGAAACCGTCAATATGGTATTCTTTCATCCAATACAGAACACTTTCTACGATCAATTTTCTTGCCATTGGACGTTCGGTTTTAAAATCATTACCACATCCGCTCAGGGAGATAAAATTCTGATCTTTGTCTAAGCGATAGTAATATTTTTTATCAATAAGTTTGAAAGGGTTGGGATCATACGTACTGGTATGGTTGTAGACAACATCCATTATTACCGCAATGCCGGAGCGGTGTAGGGCTTTGACCAGTGTCTTTAATTCTTCAATACTTTTTCCTTTGTCATCGACATAGGCATTCTCCACCATATTCCCTTTTGAACCGTAATAATTTTCAGGGGCAAAGAAAAAGGTGCTCATGTACCCCCAATGATTGCGCGCATAAGGGTTCCATGTATTAAATAGAGCAGTCGTGGTATCACGATAGGGTATCTCGATATTGGCAAAATCGTGTAGGGGGAGGAACTCAACGGCATTAACCCCCAATTTTTTTATATATTGAATTTTTTCTATAGCAGCCAAATATGTTCCCGGAGCATCTGCTCCCGAGCTGGGGTCGGCTGTCAGATCACGCACATGAGCTTCATAAATGATCAGATCCCTTGGGTCTTTGGGTTTGATCCATGTATCGCCTTCCCAGTCGAAGTTGCTTTTATATATGTAACTGCGTGCATTGATCTGATAATTATTCTGTGTTGAGACAGATGTTGAATAAGGATCGGGGATCAGGGTGTTCTGGTTGAAAATATCGCCCTTGCCATTTTCAGCTGAAATATAAAATCCATAATACTTATTCCATAAACGCTTTTTACTTGAGTATTCCCATATGCCGTTATCGTCTCTAAACATATGATGGATGGCATATGCTTGTCCTTGTGCGGAGTTAAAAAGTGCCAGCTGTACCATATTGGCTCTGGGAGCAAATAGGCGAAAGACGAATTGTCCGTCTTCGATATTCAATCCCAAGGGTTTATCTGAATATAATTGATCGAATTGTGATTCGGCAAAAGCGGGTACGGGCTTTACGGGTTGGGCTGCGCTTTCCTGAAATGCACACTGAAAAAGGGGCAGAACAAGAATGAAAAGCAAAAGAGCTTTTTTCATGATCGATTTGTCTCCATATTAATTCAAAAGCAATATACAAGTATAAAGGCAAAAGGCAAAAGGCAAAAGTAAAAAGTGCGTAAGATATAACATGTGGGTTTAGAAAGTTATGGTGTGTAGGTAGAGACGGCGATTTATCGCGTCTCGCGATCCAGGTAGCTTGCCGTAAAACGTTAGAAGTAAACGGTAAGACGTGAAATTCAAGTAAAAAATGAAAAGTGAAAAACAGGAAAACAATAGAGGATCCAAAATCTCGGACACATAAAATTAACCTCAAAATTCATTGTTTTATATGGGTGTAATGAGTATTTTAATCTGACCTCAGGCCTTCGTCGGCGGCGTATTCGCCGAACCCCGTCAGGTCCGGAAGGAAGCAGCGGTAAGCATTTATTCTGCGCGACAAGCAACCTGGGGTCTTTTTACATTGTAATCAGGGAAAACATTATATCATGAGTCATCAGGTTATCAGTCTTAAATACCGTCCTCAACGTTTTGAGGATGTTATCGGTCAGGAACATATTACCATTACCCTTAAGAATGCGATTGAAAAGAACAGATTGGGGCATGCTTATATTTTTTCGGGACCCCGGGGGACCGGTAAGACCACGACAGCCCGTTTATTGGCAAAGGTGGTAAATTGCAAAAATCCCATTGACGGCAATCCCTGCAATGAATGTACAACGTGCCGCGAGATCACCGAAGGCCGCAGTATGGACGTACTTGAGATCGACGGTGCATCGAACCGTGGTATCGATAGTATTCGTGACCTTCGAGAACAGGTTAAATATCCGCCGACCCATGGGAAATACAAAGTCTATATCATTGATGAATTTCATCAGATCACCAAAGACGCTTTTAATGCCCTTCTGAAAACCCTTGAAGAACCACCCAAACATATCTTGTTTATTTTTGCCACAACAGAACTTCACAAAGTTCTACCGACGATTTTAAGCCGTTGCCAGCGATTTGAATTCAAGCGTATCCCTTTGTTGCAAGTAATGGAACTTCTGCGAAATATCGCCAAGCAGGAAGGTATTGCCATTGATGACGATTCTTTACTTCTTATTGCTAAAAAAGGTGATGGTAGTATTCGGGACAGTGAAAGTATTCTGGAGCAAGTCATTGCTTTTTCAAATAAAGATATTTCTTACGAAGCCATTTTAAATATTTTGGGTGTTATTCGTGAAGAGGTATTTTTTACTATGTATCAGGCGCTTATTGACGGCAAAGCCGATAAAGCTCTTGAACTGATCGATGAGATGTTGATGTATGGTTATGACCTGTTGGAATTTGTGACCGTGTTCTCTATCTTTTTACGAGATCTGTATATGGTTAAAGCCCACGGCTCTGCCGATATCTTGAATACAACGGAAAATCTCAAAAATGAATACAGTGAACTGGCAAAAACACAGGATGCTCACACCCTGATCCGGATGCTGTCAATTGTCAATGATGAAATAAGCAAGATCTCTCGCTCATCAAATACTAAGATCCTTGTTGAGACATTATTTATTAAATTGTCAAATCTCCGGGATCTGAGACAATTGGATGAAATGATCGGGGAATTGAAACATACAGAAAAACTCAACACTCCCGTAGCTCCCGTACGTGCTGCGCCCACAGTTAAGAATGTACCCGTTACAAAAGAACCGACCCCGCGGACCTATACCAGTCCAATTTTAAACGGCAATATCAAAGGGAAGTCTCCCGCCGCGGTTAAAGAAGCCGTTCCTGAAAAGAAAAACGAACCTGTCGTGGAGACAGTAAATGAACCGGAGGTAGCAGGTACGACAAATGCTATAAGCATAGAAGAGATCAAAACTCAATGGCAAGCTGTTGTAGATTGCGTCCAACCGCAAAAACCCGCAGTTGCAAGTTTGCTTTGTAATGTCGGGGTCAGTCGGATACAAAATGGGGCATTGGTTCTTATTGTTGGGGACGAATATTCCTACAATACTATTATCAGGAATGAACAAATAATTAATTCCTGCTTGCAAAAAACATGTGGAACCAAGCTGTTAATTCGTGTCGAAAAAGATAAAGTTCCTGATAAGCAAAGGGTTATAAAGAAACAAAAGATCGATAATGCAACGAAGCAAATTCTCCAAAGTTTCGACGGTGAATTGCTATAATTAGTTGACAAACGTTAATAATTAGTATAAATTTGTTCGATTAATTAATAATCATTTTTAGGATAAGAACACAAAATACTTGCATTTTTAATACTATTTAATAAACATCAAGGAGTTGTTATATGAGGCTAAAATGGATATTAGTAGGACTCTTGTTCACTTTAGGCATATCTTTTGCTGGTACAACAGGGAAAATATCCGGATATGTTTATGACTCGGCAACAGGAGCACCTTTGCCCGGAGCAAACGTATTGGTCCGGAATACTTCATTGGGTGCAGCGACCAATGCTGATGGATTTTACGTAATTTTAAACATCCCTCCCGGTGAACAAGAGGTTATGGCGACATATATCGGTTATGCAACCGTTCAGCAAACCGGCGTATTAATTAATATTGACCTTACAACACCCCTGAACTTCAATTTACAGGTTGAAGCTTATAAGGGTGAGGAGATCATTGTAACGGCTGAACGTAAACCTGTTCAGGTTGATATTGCTTCAAGTCAGGTAAATATTAGTAAAGATGAGATCAAAGATCTTCCTGCAACCAATATTTCCGATGTGGTGGGCATGGAAGCCGGAATGAGCGGCTTGTCGGTTCGTGAAGGTGATCTTGACGAAACAACAGTGCTTGTTGATGGTTTGGCAATGAAAGATAGTCGAACAGGAAATCCGATCTCAACCATATCTTTATCATCTATTGAAGAGATCATGGTCCAATCGGGTGGTTTTAGTGCCGAATACAGTGATTTACAATCAGGCGTTGTCAGTATTGTTACCAAAGAGGGCGATACGGAAACTTACAACCTTAATGTAAACGTAAAATACAGTCCGTATTCACCTAAGAATTTTTCATTCACAGATATCAGCGGAAATGAGATCTCATCATTATTTGATGAAAATTCAGTTTTCCTTCGTCCATACCTTGACGACGATGTCTGTTGGACAGGGACGGCAAATGGCAACTGGGATCTTTTAACTCAGGGCGAATATCCTGATTTTGCAGGTTGGAATGCTGTTAGCCAGGGTTTAATGAATGATGATGACCCCACTAACGATCTATCGCCAACCGCGCTACAAGAACAATTCAGATATCTCGTTCGTCGAGGTGATGACTTTTATGAACAGTTGATTCCCGACTATAACCTTGATATAGGTTTAAGCGGACCGGTTCCTTTTGTATCAAAACAATTGGGAAATTTACGTTTTTATACAACCTTAGTTACAAATCAAACCGCATATTTACAGCCTTTAGCTACGGATAAATATAATGACTGGACCTGGACGGGAAAAGTTACCGCCGATCTAAGCCCTAAGATGAAACTGGGCTTGTTCAGTATGCACAACAAATATTATGGTACTGCTACAAGCTTATCGGGTACCCCCGGTGTTTATGGGGATGCTTCAGGAGCCATTGACGGTGGTTGGTCCATGTCACGTTTGTTCTATCCGAACTATTATGGATTAACACAGCGCTACAATCAAATGTATGCGGCCACATTAAAAAATATCGTAAATGAAAAAACCTTCTGGGAAGGAAGCGTTGAATATTCATCCACAGCGTATAACAGTCACCCGGCTGATGCTCGCGATACAACGACATTTGATATTTTTGACGGTGTTGACGGGGTTAATCTTTTTATGGACGAAAAACCTTACGGTTTTTGGACTACCAATGACGTAACGTATGCAAGTACAAACTTTTTTACCGGTTATGTGCAGTGGCCTTACGATAGTACCAAGACCTCTCACTTACAGGCTAAATACGATATTAAATCACAGATCAACGACAGAAATGAAGTAAAAGCCGGTATTCAGCTCCAGACATGGAATTACCAAATGAATTACGGTTCTTATCGTTCTTTGTCTGCATCAGCAGCTACCAATACACTATGGGAACAAAAACCTTTTCAATTAGACGCTTACATTACCGATAAAATTGAATACGAAGGTTTTGTTGCTCAAATAGGTCTACGTGGTGAATACTGGGATCCGAATTGCATGTGGTACGATATGGATTCATTACAGTGGTCAGAAGTATTTTTGAGCGATCTGTATAAGACCTATGCTTTAGATGATTCTCTGGAAGCGGCGACTTTTCCAAGAAGAAAAGCCAAAGGTCAGTTCCATCTTATGCCACGTATCGGTATTTCGCATCCTATAACCGAATCATCAAAGTTGTATTTTAACTACGGTCATATGTACCAGAAAATGGATCCGGATTATTATTTCCAGATGCGTCGTAGAAACGATTACATGCTTTCTTGGATAGGAAACCCCGAATTGGCTTTTGAAAGAACCGTTTCATATGAATTGGGTTTTGATCAGGCCCTCGGTAAACAATATCTTATCCACGTTGCAGCATATTATAAAGACAAGAACAATCAGGCTACAACGACAACTTATCGAAGTGTAGCCGGCGTAAATTATACGGTCAGTGATGACAGATACTATCAGGATATTCGCGGATTGGAAGTCACCTTGAAAAAACGTCAGGGCGAATGGTTCCGTGGATTTGTTAACCTTAATTACAGCTCATACAGCACCGGTACATTTTCATGGCCCTCGGTTTACGAGAATGAAGGATCAGAAGCTTATATTGATATGATCCAGAATACCGAGAGCAAAAAACAATCAAAGAGTATTCCCAGACCCTCGGTCAAAACGAATCTTGTATTCCGGACCCCGGCAAGTTATGGGAATTTATTGGGTAACTGGAGCTTGTCTCTTCGTGGCAGTTGGTATGATGCCGGATATTATGTAAGTCGTACACGCGGATTCTATTCAAATATTATTGAGATCCGCGATGCATGGTATTGCGATGCCAAGATATTTAAACCATTCAGGTTTAAAAACTTAAATGTATCCTTTGTAATGGAAATTGACAATGTGTTCAATCTGAAAAGATTGAGTCTTGCCGGTCAAGCCCTGGGTTCATCCTATTCTCTTGTCGACGGCTATCAGTTTGATAATTATTTTGAATCATTGCATTTCCCCACAGCCGCTTATGAAGAAACGGATCAAAGTCACCTTTCTCCGGCATATTATCCCGAAGGAACCAAGGCAAAGGCAGACAAATATCTTGATTATCGCCCTGCCGGGGTAGATTATCAACCTATGACATTTGCTACGAACCTTACACAGGTTACAAATCCTTTGATGGTATACTATGTTGAAGAGACCGGAATGTGGTCACGAGTTGTTGACGGTAATGTTGTTCAGGTCCCCGATAATGAGATCACCAACATTATTGAAACCAATGCGTATATTGATAATCCTGCAAATACAGCTTACTTGTTCATGAATCCTCGCGATATATATGTTGGCTTGCAATTTTCAATTGACCTATAATAAAAAGAGAGCATGAAATGAAAAAAACAGCTTTACAAAAAATATTACTCATGATGATGATCTTGTCACTTGCAGTAGTGTCTCACGGTGCTACGCGTTATAAGTGGATCACGATCGGCTCTTTGCAAAATTTCTACTATGACACCGGTACCGAGCGCGAAGAGGTTGTTTACGCACAACAACAATGGGGCTTCACATGGGAGTCATTTTACCGGGATCAGGATATGCAAGCGGCCAAGGGTATGTGGATCGGAGCAAGAAATTTCTTTGACCCCGTCCAAAACACTACGTATGCCTATAAAATTGCCCATAACGGCCCTCGAGCGGTTACGGACGTTGAAATACGTGAATATATACCTCAGGAAATGAAACTGATGGCACGTTATGACCATCCTGAAGTCTATGTTGATGACAATGAAGGCAGTGACATGATGAATGGTATCAACGCCAAAAATGATGATATAGACGAAGTTGATCCATTACTGGAGGCAGACCGCGTATTTGTCAATACTATTAATACGTCAGTCGGTTTGACATTTACACGTAAAGTCTATGCCGTGTCACAACAGAACTATGACAATATTCATATCAGTGAATACGAATTTGAAAACACCGGTATTTATGATCAGGCCGGTAATGTTTATACCCAAACATTACAAGACGTTTACTTCCATTGGCAATGGCGTGATGCGATTGCGCAAGAAGGTTGTTGGAACGGTACATATACGGCAACACATCGTCATTGGATCTCTACAAGCGTACGTGATGTCCGCTGGGGATACAGTATGATGAGCGATGTTATTGGCGAAGATCAGGATAATCCCAATACCACATCCGTGTACGAAGACAATACCGGCAAAGATGCTCAGGATGATGCCGGAAATTGGATGCGTGGCTATGTGGCATGGATGGGCAAATGGTCTGATTTCGGTTATGATAATATCGGATCTCCCAATGTTGTAGGTATTGCACACAATAATCTTCCGGCGATCAATGATGGACGCCTCGGTGCAGCTCAATATAAAGGGCTTGTTGTTATTCATGCCGATACATCGCCCAGTGATGCAACAGACGATAAAGATCAACCTTCATCACAAGCATTTATTAACTCTAACCACCCTTATACCAATACTGCCGGTATGGATCAATATGATGCAAACGGTATGTTGGAAAAATATACCAGATATATGTCAAACGGCAATGATAACAATAGTTTGGCCGAAACCGTCTGGCAAACACAAGGTGGCGATGCTGGTGCCTATTCGGCCGCGACATCCGCTGCCGGTTATTCGCAAATGCTGGCCTTTGGTCCCTATACCATTGCTCCCGGCGAAAAGATCAAGATCGTTTGGGCCGAATGTGCTGACGGTGTAGGTCACGACAGGGGATATGAGATCGGACGCCAATGGTACAGAGCCAAATATGACGGCGAAAGCGTAACCGTTGTTGATCCCGATAATCCCGCTTCCACCATGGTCATTACGGCCGCTAACTGTGATGCATGGAAAGATGCCATGGTCTACAGCGGACGCGATTCATTGATGAACACATTCAGAAAAGCAATTAACTTATATAATGGCGGTTTTTATACAAGCATCCCCGAAGCTCCCAAACCACCGCAAAAAGTTGAGATATACTCAACCGAAGACGGTGTAAAGATCAATTGGGATGGTTCTTCCTCGATCGCTGCCGCTAAGTTCGAAGGATTCAAAGTCTATCGTGCTTTTATTGAAAAAGATTCCACATACAGAGAAGTAATGGATTGCAATGTCAGTGATGGCAGCTTGGAAGATTATCGTGTAGAAAGCACCAATGAATTCGAATTTGTCGATTCGGAACCTCTGCGCGGACAGAACTACTATTATTATATCACTGCTTATGATGACGGAACACAGAATGTGCTTGAACCCGGTGTTCCATTGGAAAGCAGTCCTTTTTATACCAGAACGAACAAAGGTGCAACGGTTAAAAGTCCACCTGCACCTGTAGAAACAATAGATTTTGCTGATTATGACTTTGACGATCCTGCAGATAGAAAAGAGGTAATGGATTTTCTTGTTAAGATCGTTCCGAACCCTATTAATGTTAGAAATGAACAGATCCAATTTGTCGGTAACGTAAACAAATTATTGTTCGCCGGTGTCCCCTCGGGATGTAAGATCCAGATCTTTACGGAACGCGGTGATTTTGTAACCGATGTCATGGAATCTGAAGCCGGTTATGCGTGGTTCTTGACCACAGACTGGCAGCAGATCCTGGTTAGCGGTGTTTACATTGCCCGCTTCATTATGGAAGAAGATTTTGTTGATACAAAGACAGGTGTCAGATTTGACACAGGTGATACAACAATTAAAAAATTCATTATTATTCGATAATAAAATAAGCAGAGGTTGAAATGAAGAAAACATTAGTTTACCTTGTCCTTGTATTGTTAACGCTTAGCGGATGTGGCTACTTTGACAATACAATAGATTTTACAATGGAGCCCTTCGATGAAGCGGCCTGTTACACCGTGGACGGTGGTCTGACATCAGGAAAGACATTAAAAGCAAATACAGATCCATATTTTCTTGATGACAAGAATGTGGATGCTTTAATGTTGGATGCAGATGGAATCCAAACGATCGAAACCAGAGTAACAGTTGTTCTTGCAACCGGTGATAAAAGTTCAGCGGTTGAGACACATGCTTTTGCTACAATAGAGAATTACTACGACGATGTAACGACCGTCGAACTCTATATGCACAAAACAACAGCTGTTGTTGACAGTCTTCTCAGCGGTCAAACCTATTCTGGTGTGACCCTGACAACAGATATGGAAACAGACATTATTGCATATTTTGATTCTGTTCATACTGTTGGTGCTGAGCAAGATTTTGTTATCACAGATGAAATGGGCAAAGCGGATTTCTTTAAAGAAGTCACACGCTGCGTTTATGGTAAAACAGCGTCGATCCCAACGCTTAATTTGAGCGAAAAACCTTTTAATGTAACCTGTGCAGCTATTGAGATCATGTCGCTTTACAGTTACCTTGAAATTGAAGACGCTGATATCATTACATTCTACTATAATGATTATATGTCGATGCGCATTTGGGATGCCGATGGCAATAGAATTCCTATGTTAGATAATAGTATCGACCTTGAAATGGCTGCTGAATTTGGCGACAGAGCCGATGGCGGTTCGGGTCGAGTTCTTTCTAAGTGTGTTTATGATCTGGAAGCGGGAACATATTTTGTTCGTTGGATCCGTGCCGAAGCAACGAAATCTGCTGCACAGTTCACTCAAACAAACCCGGAATCAGAGTTGAATTACTTTAGATTTAAAGTAGGTATTTTCCCTGAATCATATATAAAAGATGCTGAAACAATTGATATAGCAGCAAAAATTGACTCACCGACAGTCGTAAAAGAATTACGATCAGCAGCGCAATGCGATACGACGCTTTGGGAAACGGAAGACCTATTGGTTGTAACTGAACTTTTACGTTCTGCAGACAAAATGAATGCTTTGTTGAATGGTTTGGATACTGTTTCTTTAGCTGACTTTGACGAAGGAATACATTTAAGCTACGATCCAACACTGCCTCAGGGATTATTTTTCTTGTACGTTGAAAATACGGCCGACATTGATACCTTAAGGATGTATGTTGACGGCGGTGTTTTCTCATTGTATAATTTGATCGCCGAATACCCTTCGGGAGGAAAGAAATTCAATCCATTTTCCGCTAATGTAGTTGGGGTTACTTTCCGTGAGATTTTCGTTAGCGACAATATTGATAATGTCTTTTATCTATATAACTTTAGCGAAAATTTATATATCGTTGCCGTAAGTTACGATGGTGATAAAGACGGAATAAACATGGTAATTAAGGGCAGTTAATTCATTGAAACGAAAGAATGAGGATATCGTTATGAAAAATATAAAATTAACACTCACTTTGATCGTATGCCTTAGTGTTGGTTTGTTGTTTGCTGAGGACTACAAAAAGATCGCTCAAACGGGTTTCCAGTTTTTGAGCGTCAGATCAGATGCGCGTGCTAACGGAATGGCCGGTGCGCTCAATGCAGTTGAATGCGGCTCTGCGGCTATCTATTACAACCCCGCAACTCTGGGTTTTATGCAGGGTACAATGGATGTAACCGCTTCTTATAACACATGGATCGCCGGAATTAAACATAATTCCTTTACCGGTGCATTCAATCTTGCAAACGGTCGTTTGGGAGCCGTTGCAATATCAGTTTCTTCAGTAGATTATGGAGAAATTGAAGGGACCGAATTTTGGGGAAATGATGCAGGTTATATTGAGACAGGATTGATCTATCCCACTGCAATGCAAGCCGGTATCGGTTATGCAAAATCATTGAGTACAAAATTCTCTGTCGGTGGACAAATTCGTTGGGTTGGCCAGGATCTTGGTGCCAGCAATGTACTTATCGAAGATCTGCAGACAGGAACATCAGAAGTTGTCACGCGCGAGCATAAAGCTAATGCGCTGGCTTTTGATTTTGGTACTTACTTTAAAACTGGCTGGAAAAGCTTTGTATTTGGTATGAGCGTTAGAAACTTCTCCGGAGAAGTAATGTTCGAAGAAGAAAGCTTTCAGCTTCCTTTGACCTTTACTATGGGTGTTTCAATGGATCTTCTTGATTTCGTTGAAAGTGCCGGAGACAATCATTCTCTATTATTGAGCGTTGATGCCAGCCATCCACGGTCATATCCCGAATATATTGATTTAGGTTTAGAGTATAAGTTTCTGGATGTCTTTTTTGTCCGACTTGGTTACATGGGTAACCGTGACGAACGTGGATTGACATTTGGTTCTGGTGTTGAAGTCGCGGGAATAGCAATTGATTATTCTTATACACCGTTTGGCGTTTTTAATAATGCTCAAAGTTTTACTCTGCGATATTCCTTCTAATCAATGAAAAATGGGTAATACAATGAATGTAAAAAAATATATTGTGGCGTTCTTGCTTATCAGTTTTACACTGTTTGCATTTGCCGCCACGACCGGAAAGATCAGCGGACGCATTCTTGATGCGAATACCGAAGAAGCTTTGGCAGGTGCCAATGTGATCGTTGAAGGTACTTCCTATGGTGCTGCTGCTGATGTGGAAGGTTATTTCACAATTTTGAATATCCCTCCGGGAACTTACACCGTTCAGGCAAGTTACGTGGGATATGCAAAACTATCGCAAAGCAATATTGTCGTTAAGATCGATTTGAATACTAAAGTTGATTTTAATA
>CAZSGO010000006.1:0-23549 GCA_964606395.1 uncultured bacterium | reverse complement strand
GGAGTTCGGAGTGCGGGAGTTCGGAGTGTGGAAGTAGAAGTGCCTTACATAATGGGTGATATGGCATTACAAGTTTATACTAAGAAAATATTGTTGATCCATAAGGTCAATTAATATGTAGATCGCGTCGCCGATCAGCATGCAGGAAATGAAATTTGTTTATAATGTAAGTTCATTTTTGTATATTCGATCATGAAGATCGAAGTAAAAGATAAACCTGATATAAAATATATCGCATTTGATGCTGATGATACCCTCTGGGATAATGAGCCTTTCTACCGTGCATTGGAACATGTTTTTAACGACATCATGTCCGATAGAATGAGCCCGGAGGAAAGCTCGGCGGAATTATATAAAACCGAAATCGCGAACCTTCCCCTTTTTGGATATGGTGCCAAGGCGTACACCTTATCTATTCTGGAAACAGCCTTGCGCTTAAGCCAGAATACCCTTCTTGCAGAAGATATTAATAAAATTCTGGAAGCAGGTAAACAGTTGACCGACTCCCCTCTTGTCTTACTTGACAATGTAGAAGAAGTCCTTAAAGCTCTTGCTCCGAATTACAAACTGATCTTGGCAACCAAGGGGGATCTTTTAGATCAGGAACGAAAACTAAAAAAATCCCGACTTGAAAAATACTTTCACCATATTGAGATCATGAGCGATAAGCAAAAAAAAGATTATAAAAAATTATTCCATCATCTTGATATCGAAGCCCATGAATTCCTCATGATCGGGAATTCAATGCGATCCGATATATTCCCGGTCATCGAACTTGGGGGATATGCTATCCATATCCCCTACCATACTACCTGGGCTCATGAAAAAATGGAGGATATTGATCTTCCCGAAGACCGTTTCATGGAAATAGATTCGTTGTTGGGCATCCCAAATAAATGTCCGTGGATATAAACAATCAAGAATTGAAAAAGTACAATTGACAATTCAATGGTCAATTGATAATTAATTCAAACATATTCAAAAAGAGACGAAGCAATGCTTCGTCTCTTTTTTATTAATCAATAATGATTTAGAAATAAATGTCAATTATATGATCGTTCCGTCGGGAATTGATACGTCTTTTTTAATAACAACGATACCATCACGGATACAGTATGTTTCTTCTTCCGTTTCAGTAACATTATCTTTATTAATGATCTGAACATTATTGCCGATACGTACATTTTTATCTACAATGGCTCCTTTGATCACACAATTATTTCCAATTCCAAGGGGGATCATGTTCTTATGGTCTGTTTCAAAAAAATCATTTCCCATGATGTAGGAATCGTATACTTCGGTCCCTTTACGAATGACTGATCTGATTCCGATCACGGAATTTTCTATGATACTTGCATTGATCAAGCCACCTTCATTGATCAATGAATGATTGACCTTGGCATCAGAGATACGAGATCCCGGCAACATCCGCGCATGTGTATAGATCGGGAAATTCACATCCACAAAACGAAAAACAGGACTCATTTCAGTGAAATTGATATTGGCTTCATAAAATGCGCGTATCGTTCCGATATCTTCCCAATATCCGTCAAAGAAAAATGCCTGAACATTATATTCATCGATAGCACCGGGGATAATATCACCCCCAAAATCATCTTTTGGGATATCTGTAAGTGTTTGCCGCAATGTTTCGCGATTGAAAACATAAATTCCCATGGAAGCCCAATAGGGTTTTTCAGGATCGCCTGTTGGACTTTTCATATCCTTCAGCACTTTCTCATCAGTCGGTTTTTCGGCAAATTTAACGATCCGGCCGTTTTTATCTACTTTTAAGATACCGAATTCTTTGGCTTCTTCTTTGCTGGCGGGTTTTACCGAAATAGTAATATCAGCTTTTGTATTACGATGATGATACACAAAATCGGCATAATTCATGCGGTATAAATGATCTCCTGCCAAAATGAGATATTGATCGAAGGTTGAAGTCTCAAAGTGATTCATATTATGACGAACGGCATCGGCTGTCCCTTGATACCAGTCCATATTCTCTATCGTCTGAGATGCAGCCAATACTTCAAGATATCCCTCGGTAAAATTGTCAAATTTATAGGTCTGATTGATGTGCCTGTGCAATGACTCGGAATTAAATTGAGTAAGAACATAGATCTTACGGATATTTGAATTCAGACAATTAGAGATGGGAATATCGATCAAACGATATTTTCCACCAATGGGAACTGCCGGTTTCGAACGAACGCTTGTTAAAGGTGCAAGACGCGTTCCGCGTCCACCACCTAAAATAACACTTAATACCTTCCGCATGAAGCACCTCGTGTAAGATGTTTAGTTAAATAATTTATTTATTCGTTTCCAGTAAGAGAGAATCAGCTTGAACTTCAAGAGAGTCCTGTTCAACTAAATTTTCACTCAACGTATTTATCCTGTAATTTGAAAAGGACAGGTCTATATATCCGAAGGAAGATGTCATGGGAATGTTTCCCCGTGGATTGGGGACAACTTTCTTTTGGGTCTCTTTGCTTTCGATCATGACTTTAATTTCAATGGGCATGAATAATCCGGGTTGGACCTCTTGTTGAGTAAAATTAATATCAGCGACCATGTCCGGCTTATCGATCATTTTCATCTGTGAAAGGATCCAATTTACCGTATCGATCATAGCAAGAAAAATGACGTCTTTGCCTTCCATCGGCTTTACAACTTCAACAAAAGCGACATCATCTTTATTTTCTTTCAATTCAATTGTTCTGATCGAAATAGCATCTTTGACCAGGCGTTCCAGATCCATTAAAAAGATCTCGGGCGGTATCATAAGCGGGGTATTATCTTCCGTAAAGAGAGAATCGGGACTTATAAAATGTACAACCGTTTCTTGATCGGGAAGTGTTGCTTCAGGCATACGTGAACGGATCTTAAGATCAACGATCATATCATTAACCTGTTTGAAATTCAAATTTGCCCGACGAATATAGTAATTTGGATCAACCGCAACTAAAATCATGATCAAGCTTAAGCTTAATATTGTGATCTTCTTCAGCATGAACAATTCTCCTTCTCCATATCTATGGGATGGATGGTCCAGTCTTTTTCGGGTATCCATTCGGTGACTGTTCCATCGGGTTTTTCCAAAATAACGCGTCTGATATTCGCATTGGCTATCTGGGCCTTACATTGATGACAAACAAATTCATGACCGAAAATATAGATCGTACCATTATTTGTTGCATGACCGTTCCGTGCAGCAAGCGCAATAGCATTGGATTCTGCGTGCGACCCGACAGCACGACAGCGCTCTAACTGCGTTCCTGAAGGTATGTTATATTTATCACGGTAGCAAAAACCAATTTCCAAACAATTATCCTGATACTGCGGGGATCCGTTATAGCCTGTAGAAACAATATCCTTATTGTTAACGATCACGGCACCCACTTGTCTGCGTATGCAAGAAGAACGTGTAGCTACCACTTTCGCCACATTTAAAAAATATTCATCCCAGCCCGGTCGTTCCATATATATCCCATGTTAAAATTCCAACACATCAAGATCATGTGAAATATGCGTATTTTTATATGTTTTTTCAACTGCTTTCTGATATAAGTTTAAGTCCTTGTACCGCTCCGAAAAATGGGTTAATGCAAGTTGTTTTACATGATTATCCTTTGCATATCGCGCAGCTTGCTCTGCAGTCATGTGCATAAATTCTTTTGCGAGCTCAATTTCACTCTCAAGATAGGTAGCTTCCATCAGTACCAAATCGGCATCACGGATCAATTTTGGAATATTTTCACATATGCCCGTATCAAGGACATAAGCAAAGATCTTTTCATTTGTATAATAGCTCACTTCCCGGCGAGTTACTGTTTTACCCTTATGGTCAATCTTTCCTTTTCTTTCGAGTTCTCCTAAGATGGGACCGGATAGATCCTCTTTTTCCAATAGGTCTTTTTGAAATCGCATTTGCGATCTTTCAATAAAACGATATCCTAATGTGGGAGTACTATGTTGAAGTTTATAGGCTTCGATGCGATAATTCTCCGTTTCCTCAACAAGGCCTTCCTTCAAAGGATGAAAATGAAAATGGATGCGATGGGTATATTTGGAGGCTATACTTAAAGCTTCTAAATACGGCTCCCCTTCCTCGGGATAATAGATATGTATTTCTTGCGGAACTTCCATCATAGAAAGCCGCTGCATGATACCGGGAAGCCCAAGACAATGATCACCATGAAAATGAGATATAAATATTTTATGTATCCTTCCGGGTGAAATTCCGGCAAAAGTAAATTGTCGTTGTGCCCCTTCTCCCGGGTCAAAAAGCACACCACCGTAGGGCCAATCTAAAAAATAGGCATTTTGACTCCGTGTTCGGGTAGGCAATTGTCCGGCTGTACCAAGAATTGTAAGTTTCATATTTTTTATTTTCGCAGAGGATGATCCTGATCGTCCACTACTTGTTAGAATATCATTCTATCAAAGACAACACGATCGAGTTGAGCTTTTCCGAAGCGCGGTCGGATCGGGAAAGAAGAATAAGAGGAACCTTTGCACCCATGATAATTCCGCCAACGGGAGCGTGCTGAAGTTCTATAATGGATTTTAGCATAAAATTACAGGTTGTGATATCCGGGAAAAGTATGATATCTACATCACCGCTTATTTTTGAATCAATATTTTTCTTTTTTGCCGCTTCCGCATTGAGTATCACATCTAAAGCTATAGGACCTTCAGCCTCATATCCTTTAGCTGTATATTCCTCAGCTAAAGTTCGCGCTTCCAGCGTTTCGGGTAATTTGGGATTTAGTTTTTCAACAATAGCGGCAAATGCGATCTTGGGCTTTCTCTGTAAAATCGTTTCAGCCAGTTCGATTGCATTATCCGTAATAGCTCGCTTTTTGTCCAAACCGAGCTCAATATTAAGAGCCCCATCAGTGAGAAAAAGTAATTTATGATAACCCGGACTATCGCTGACGGCAATATGGGATAAAATATCCCCTTTACGGAGACCTTTGTCATGATTTAAAACAGGACTTAAGAAAGATGCAGTGGAGATATCACCTTTCATTAAAGCATCTCCTTTTCCTTCACGAATATCTGAAATTGCAGCCCAAATTGCAATTTCTGCAGTTTCAGCTTCAATATAGTCGGCCGTTTGTAGTCCTGCTTTCTCCGCAAATAACTCCATTGTTTCTTTTTTTCCATACAATCTCGGGACAATAAAACCTTTTTTTTCCGCTTCAGCCAATGCTTCAAAAATTGAGTCGGAATTTGGGAAAACCACATTAACCGTTTTGGGATCTTTTACATTAATTCGTTTGTAGATGTCTTCGTAACGCATTTTTACCTCTCATTTATCGTAATCATAGATATTCATTTTATCATCTAAAATTCTAAATCCTCCATCTGCCATAGCTCCAAGCTCATTTTCTCCGGGGTAAATGATAATTGAAAATTGCTTTCCAAGATGTGTCAATAATTCTTCTTTAACATAATCGGAGTATGCCAGTCCGCCTGTTACAATAAGGGCACACACATCAAAATTCAGTACGGCGGCCATAGCTCCGACCTCTTTTCTTACCTGATAGAGCATGGCATCAAAGATCAATTTAGCGTATTTATCGCCTTTAGAAATACGGGCGACAACCTCCTGGGCATCGTTCGTGCCTAAATAACCTTTCAAGCCGCTTTCTCGGGTCAAGAGACGTTTAAGAGATTTTTCATCCATGTTTTTTTTATAGACAAGATCCATCAATCCTTTCAAAGGTATCGCTCCGGCTCTCTCGGGTGAAAAGGGACCCATACCAAGCAAAGCATTATTCACATCAATATTTCGTCCATTTTCCATGGCACAAACGCTGATACCGCCGCCCATATGAACAACAATAAAATTTTGTTTTTCAATATCCCAATTATTCCGGTCACACACTCTTCGAGTGGTCGCTTTAATATTCAGAGCATGCGAAACGCTTTGGCGAGAAATACCCGGAACGCCCGATATACGTGCAAGTTCGATCATTTCATCCACAACGACCGGGTCAATAATATAAGCGGGTGCATGGAACATTTTCCCAAAATATGCGGCAAGTGGTGCACCAAGATTTGAGGCATGATTGCCGTATTTTGCAGTTTTAAGGTCATCTATCATGGTATCACACACCGGGTAAGCACCACTCTTGAGTGGTTTTAAAATACCTCCGCGCCCGATCACTATATCGACCATTTCGATACCGTGTTTTGTTAATTCCTCTTTTATTTGATCTCTGCGAAATGGAAATTCCTTGTAGACATTCTCTTTTGAAACCTGGTTTTCTTCCATACTGACTTTTAATTCAAATTCAACCTTTTTCCGGGTGAACACAGCCATCTTGGTGCTCGTTGACCCGGGATTGATCGCAAGAACGCGTTCCGACATTTAGACTCCTCAATGTGTTTAGTAAACCTTACACAGAAGATACAAATTTTTTATTTGATTATCAAAATTTTTTCTTATATTGCCTAGCAATTTGAAGATATGGGGAATTAGCTCAGCTGGGAGAGCGCTTGAATGGCATTCAAGAGGTCAGCGGTTCGATCCCGCTATTCTCCACTAGCCTTCGCTAAAGCTACGGCTAGCAGGCCACTGCTATACGGAGATTTGGACGAAGGCGGTAATTTATTATATCTGTGGGGACGGATTAATGAAATACGTTTATATTCTTAAAAGTATAATCAAACAAAATAAATTTTATACAGGCATTTCGAACGATGTTATGAAAAGGCTTCAATATCGCAATTCCGGACAATCACATATTTCTCTAATTTTAAACCTTGGGAATTGATCACATATATTGCTTTTTCTGATTTCTCTAAGGCTTATGAATTTGAGAAATACCTAAAAACCGCTTCAAGACGCGCATTTGAAAAAAAACATCTACAATAGAACAGGTCAAATTTTCAATTAATATTTTGTTATTGAATATCGTGATCTAAATCCCACCGGATCAAGACCTCAATATTCCCAACCCTTCCATTTCATTGATTCTAAATTATTTTTGAATTACGCCGGTAAATTAGTATTATTGACAGATACGATTTTAATCAATAATAACCGCACATTAACAAACTTCAGCTGATCCGGTACCGCGTGTTTTTTTGTAAAAATCACAGATCAAGAAAAAAACGAACATTGGGAATACTTTATGAAAAAATCCGGAAAAGTTATTGTTGTCGGCGGCGGAATGGCCGGACTAACGGCCACGACCTATCTTGCTAAAAACGGAGTTGATGTTACCCTTTTTGAAAAAAGCGATCACACGGGCGGATTGGTAAATTCCTTCGAGCGGAACGGATTCACTTACGATGGCGGTATTCGTTCTTTGGAAGATTCCGGTATTTTATTCACCATGTTAAAAGATCTTGGGATTGAAATGGAATGGGTGAACAGCAAAGTATCCATAGGACTTGAGCAAGATGTGATCAAATTAAAAGACAAAACCAGTCTTGACGATTACGAAGCATTTTTAAAACGACATTTTCCAAAAACACATGGTGAGATCGATCGGATCATGATCGTTATTAAAAAGATCATGGGCTACATGGATGTTCTTTATGGCATTGAAAACCCGATCTTTATGGATATGACTGCCGATCCCAAGTACATGCGAAAAGTATTTCTTCCCTGGTTTATTAAATATCTTGGGACTGTAAATAAGATCCTGAAGATGAACCAACCGGTAGAAAGTTATTTAGAGAATTTTTCTAAAGATCAGCAATTGAACGATAATATCACTCAGCATTTTTTCAAGCATACGCCGGCATTCTTTGCCTTATCATATTTTTCCTTATACTTGGATTATCATTATCCCCTTGGCGGGACCGGCATGTTACCCAAAAAAGTGGATGAGCTGGCTAGAAAGCTTGGAGCCGATATTAAACTTAAAACAGCAATTGAAGTATTGGATCTTGAGAATAAATATGTTATTGACAACCATGGTGATAAACATGATTTCGATGAATTGATCTGGGCAGCCGACCTACGGTCCATGTATAGATCCATTCCAGTGGATAATTTGAAGAAAAAAAAGAACATCAAAGCTGTTACTCGCAAGAATGAGGAATTAAAAGATATCAAGGGTGGAGAATCTGTTTTTACGCTTTACCTCGCTGTCGATATTGAAACGGATTATTTTAAAAAAGTCTGTAGCGAACACTTTTTTTATACCCCCGAAATAACGGGATTATCAATGTTGGATTCATCGGTTTTAGACCAACTTTACGCCTGCAAAACTCCCGTTGATCTTGAAAAGATCAATAGTGAAATTAAGACCTATATAGAAAACTTTTTTCAATTGAATACATTCGAAATATCCATTCCCGCCTTACGTGATCCCTCATTAGCACCGGAAGGTAAGACCGCTTTGGTTATTTCCACCCTATTCGATTATGAAATTTGCAGGAAATTCAAAGACTTAAATTGGTATGATGAATTCAAAGCTTATGCTGAAAAATGCATGGTGCACACCTTAAGTCACTCGATCTATCCCGACATGGATAAAAAGATCATTGATCAATTTTCATCAACACCTTTAACAATGGAAGAATGGACCTCTAACCTGCATGGTGCATTGACCGGGTGGGCATTTACGAATAAGCATATTCCTGTGGTACACAAAATTACCGATATGTTCGATGCCGTTGATACACCACTGCCGCATATCTTTCAGGCAGGCCAATGGACTTATTGTCCGGCGGGCTTCCCCATCGCCATGTTCACGGGTAAAAAAGCTGTTGATAAGGTATTGAAAAGACTAAAGAAACAAATCAAAAGATAAAAGATTACCATCGACTTATCGACTTATCGACTCATCGACTTATCGACTTTTTACTTTTCTTCCTCCACTCGCTTCTTCTCAATTGCCGGTAATACAAAGATCATCAGGATAATTGAAACGAATAATGGGATATAAAAGAATATGGCGATCGGTCTATCTCCCACAAACAGGGTTGCAAGCACAAAAGCACCGGATAAGACCATTAATCTGCCGCCCTTTCGATGAACGCGATTCCACACTTCTTCATTGTTCAACGTAGCAGGTACTCGAATACCGATCCAGTGCGATCGGGGCAATTTTCCGAACTGATTTCCAAGCAGAATAAATAACAATCCAAGTCCCAAATGCATTGCCGTTACATCAAATCCTTGATCATTTGTATACCCAACAGCAGATTTTAGGGCAACCCAATTAATAAAGACCATCAAAGCCGCTACAAGCAGAATAACAAAGCGTGTAGATTTTTTCTCGCTTTTTGAATATTCCTTTCGAGACATGCTCAAAGTGGCTATCATGATCAGGATAATAGTTGCCGGCCCGATCAAACATGCTATAAGCGGTGAAGCAAAATTATTAGGTTCGTTATTTATATTCCAGTGTATAGGGACCTTCTCTACCCCGCTATCTTTGAATTCACCGTAGAAATAAATTGATATTGCCGATATTGCCACTAATAAAACGACAAGAACGATCAATTCATTTTTAAATTTATTCATTTCAAACCTCCCTGACTTCAATGAAGGGCTTAATATCGTAATTATTCGTTAATTTGGCTCCTACAAATAAAAGAACAACCATTATGGCAATTCCAATAAGCCCTAAAGGTGCAATGATCGTTTCTTTTCCCATAAACCCGGTGAGTAAAATAACCGAAGGAATAAGTCCATTAAACCAACCGTGACCGACAGCAGCAAGAATCACGGAGTTTCCTCTCACATACATATAATTGAATAAAGTACCCAGTATGGTTGTTACAATAATAAAAAGGATAACACCTGTCCACGCATACATGCCATAGTTATAACCCATTAAGATCACAGGGGCATGCCATATCCCCCAAATCACTCCTACAATAATATTGGCTTTCCCAAATCCCAATGGTAGCAATTTAGGCAGTAAATATGAACGCCAACCATATTCTTCACCCAGCATCATAATAATGGGAAACGTTAAATTTGCTACGAGTCCAATAATTAAGAATTGGAACGTCCAGAATAATCCGGCCGAGGCGGGTTTCCCAATAAGTGTCAGGCCATGTGTCCCCATATTCGCAAGTTGCCAGTCGGGAGATTTGCCATAGATCAATGCATTTATGAGTATACTTATTCCGGTAAAGATGACGATAACAGAGAGCATATACAGGTAGTTTTTAAATTTCCCAAAACGAAATCCGCTGTTCTTGAATCCATCCGCAAATACCAATCTTAAAATGATCGCGATCAATGCGGGAAATATCATGATAATACCGAAGGCCTGAATACCCAAATGTTTCTGCGAAACATAAACCGCAACACGTTCTTCTATACTACTTAAATTTATCGCTTCATTTCGTCCCATAACGAACGTCGGCAGCTCACTTATTTCCACTTCAGGATGAACATCCAGATATCGAGCCACGGCTTCGGGTTTCTGTTGCACAATATCCGTAAATTGTTTGATCGCCGGTAGATCCGGGTCCAGCTTTTTACCTTCTTTATAAACAAACCCACAGAGTAAGAAAGTGAACAGGTAAGTTAATCCTACGAACCATATCACTTTTTTCCACGATACTTTTTGATCGATGATCAATTTTACATGTTGGTTTTTTTTAGTTTTCATTCTTTTTATCTCCCGTTTTTAACATTCCCATGAACACCATCATAGCTTCTTCAAATACAGTGGCCTGCAATGTATAGATCACAAACTGACCTTTTTTCATTGAACGGACCAATTCGGCATCTTTCAATATTTTCAAATGAAAGGTGATCGATGGCTTTGATATATCAAAATGCTCTGCGATATCTCCTGCCGTCATACTCCCCTTTCTCAGAAGAACCAGCATCTGTCGGCGTGTATCATCCGAGAGCGCAGTAAATACTTTGTTGAGATTTGACATCCTAGCTCCTTTAGTTATTTAGATAATAATCTAATTATCTAATGATGTCAAGTTTTTTTTAAGTAAAATATCTAAATGACCAAGATGGTCATTTTCGCACTTTTGATTTCTTTATTTAAATATATGTCGCAAGTAGGATCTGACTATTTGACCAGAAGCATCTTTTTCGTTTCGTAAAATTCACCTGCCTGAAAGCGATAGAAATATATCCCTGAACTTTGATGCGATGCATCCCAGTTTACAGAATAATCACCTGCAGATTTTCTTTCATGAATCAAGTTAGCAACTTTCTTTCCATTCATGTCAAATATTGAGAGATCAACATCGCAGCTAAGCGATACTTGAAAATCAATTACGGTTATGGGATTAAAGGGATTGGGATAATTTTGTTCTAATGTTGACGTTTGGGGAATATTGATATTCATATTGAAAGTCAGGACCACATCATATTCAAAGTAATTCAATACGCATAACATGAGTGCATTTTTCATTGAATCTGAATATATACTCTCAAAAGGGAAACCCATATAAATCAATTGGGCTTGATTTTCAGAAGAGGCAAAAGTGCCGGTATATTGAAGAGCGGCTGAACCAAACAGCGCACTGTCTTTCTTACTGTAGAGCATACACGATTCTGCACCTCCGGTCGGACGGAAACCATCCGCTGCAAAAACATCGTAGATCCCATGTGAACCGTTATCGAAGGCGACACTGTCTATACCATTAAATACACCCTCCATTGTAGGTTGAGCCGTATAACATGGACAATCGCGGGTTACCCATCTTGCTTTTAAATAATCTGCATAGAAGTCGGCATCCCGATCGACCACATATACATTATCTACTATCTGAGAACCACTTATGAACAATTTACCACCACCTTCGAGATAGGATCTGATCGCGTCCTTTTCGTTGGCCGTAAATACATTTTTATCCATTCCGGTGATCCAATCGATCATTTTATAGCTCGACAGATCAATATTTGCAGTAACAATCGCTTCATCGGAAACAGCATCAAAACCATGACCAGCAGAAACAATGGCACGACCATGATCTTTACAATAATCATAGGTATTCCCGACCGTATTCAGATCAAAACCCTGAATAAGCAATATATCATTTTGAATATCACTTACACTTACCCCAAGTACATCTTTGCAAACCGGACCTGTCCCATAATCGTTTTTCCCGGCTATTTTAATATAATAAGTCATTTTATCTGACAGCGTTGTAATGGTATCACATTGTGCGTCAATGTATAAAGTATCGTCAAAATTCACACCATCCAAAGAAATATAAAGCTCATAGATCTTTGCACGATAGACAGAATCGACCCTAACTTCAATATCCCCATTCCCAATACTCCTTAAGGAGAACCATGCAGGTCTTGCGTAAGGTTTCAAGCCAGGAAGTGCTGCCAGATTGGTATATATTCCCTCTTCAGTTCCAACAAGGGTATCCGTTGACGTACAATAAAAGGATCTTACCGCATCCGTCTCAATATGCCAATTTACCCTATCAAGAACCTTCCAAGTGCTATCATGTGTATTTAGAACAAATAATCCGGCACCATCATAATTTACACCATCAACATAATTAAATAACCCGGCATATATTTTATTACCGTATTCTTGTATAAAATGTATACCATCTGCAGGAAGCCCGGTGGATTGGTCGAACTTCTCCCACATCCCGCCCTGCTGATGGAACAAGCCACCTATACAATAATTTGGATTGCTGGCGGGAGTGTATTCACTTAGGCCTACCCATACTCCGTTATCCGTTGCACAAATTGCATTACACATAACAATATCTGAATTGGTAATAAAAGCATTATTCTTATCATAATAGGTTCGCGAAGCCGTATTACTGATCGGCAATGAAGTATCGTATCGGATAATACCGTCATCCGTACCGATCCAAACAACCGTATCGGTCGCAAATATTGAATTTGTATATGACGTTTGATAATTTCCGGGTACAAGATTATCATGAGCCGTATAACTGTGTGTCTGAAATGAATATGTGACCAAACCGGTAAATGACGCTATAAAAGCAGTATCGGAATTTGCATCAAAGGCTCTTACCCAATTGCTGTAAACATCACCCGGTAAAAGATCGTGGTCCCAATTCGTGCCCTCCAAAGTACATGTATACAAACCGTAATTCGTAGCGAACCAGACCTTGCCATCCATAATTTTCATATCATTTATATCGTCGTTTTGAGGCATAAATCCATTGGACTGATTATAAAAATACCACTCATTATCCTGGCTGTCAAATCTCAATGCACCTGAAGATTCCGTTGCTAACCAATACCCCCCGTCATAGGGTATGATCTCTACAATTGAATAATCGGGAAGTATATGATTCCAGGATTGAGCGGAGAGGGAACTAAACATTATTAGTAAAAATAAATATTTTTTCATGTTATTTTTTATGTAATTGTTGTGCAATTGTAGAGACGCAAACTTGCGTCTCTATATGATCATTATATTATTTCAACATCTTCTCTTTCTTCATCCTGGCAAAATAATCTTTTGACAGTTTAACCACGATAGGAGACAACACAATGATCGCAACTAAATTGGGTAGCGCCATAAGTGCGTTCATGATATCCGAAAAATTAATGACAATATCAAATTGAACAACAGCCCCAACAACTATAAAAACAAGATATATCCATCTATAGGGTACAACCGCTTTTTTCCCAAAAAGATAATCACTGGCTCTGTCGCCATAATATGACCATGAAACCAAGGTGGAAAATGCGAAAAAGATGATCCCAAGAGCAACCAGTTTACCGCCAATGGCAGAATTTAACCCAATTTCAAATGCTTTAGACGTTAATTCTCCGTCACTAAAACCTAATTGATGAACGCCGGTAACCAGAATAATTAAAGCCGTAATACTGCATACCAGGATGGTATCAATAAAGGGACCCAACATGGCTACCAAGCCTTCACGAACCGGTTCATTGGTCTTTGCGGCACCGTGAGCAATTGCAGCCGATCCCATTCCTGCTTCATTTGAGAATAAACCTCGTTTAACACCATTGCGTATTACCGTTCCGAGAATACCACCCGCTAAAGCTGCAGGCGTATGAAATGCATAATAAAATATATCATGAAAAACCCCCGGGATCGCTTTAAAGTTCATTGCAAGAATGATCAAACCGGCTATCATATAGAAGGTGAACATAAACGGCACGATCTTGGAAGCAACTTTACCTATGCTTTTAATTCCTCCAAGTATAACCGCACCAACAAGTACGGCAATACCAATGCCTACCAACAAATTGAACAAGAATGTAGGTTCTTTATCTCCCATGAAGAGAAAATTCATGCTTGTAGCTACATTATTGATCTGGAACATATTTCCGATACCAAATGAGGCAAGCATCGTGAATGTTGCAAAAAGCACAGCTAACCATTTAAAATTCTTGCCCATCCCCTGCTCAATATAGTGCATGGGACCGCCATGGGCTTCTCCGTTTTCATCGATCTTCCGAAAATGGACCGATAATGTACACGACGTAAATTTTAAAGCCATTCCGAAAAGAGCTGTGATCCACATCCAGAAAACCGCTCCGGGTCCACCCGCAAGAATGGCCGCAGCCACACCCACAATATTTCCCGTTCCGATAGTTCCCGACAGAGCCGCTGTTAAAGCCTGAAAATGAGTAATTTCACCGGGGTCCCGTTTTTTGTCGTATTTGCCGGATAACACATGTACACCGTGCCTGAATCCACGAAACTGGATGAACTTGTAACGAATTGACATAAATATGCCCGTTCCCACGAGCAATACCATCAATGGCGGTCCCCAGACAAAAGACTGAATAGATGAAATGATCTCGGCAAGCGTCATGTCGGCTCCTTTACTGTTTTTTTTCTCTAATCGTAAACGATTTAATTACAATGTTGCGTAAAATATAATGGAATAATTGACGATTGACAATTAAGAGATGAAAATAATCAGTAAAACATATGATCAAGTGCTGAATACTATATGTTTTACTTGATGTTCAGTGAAATATTACTCAACCTTATATCTTTGAATCTCCACTCTAATTTTTACAGGGGCTCTGAAACAAGTTTACCGACATTCTTAGATACAGGCAGGATAACGGTGGAACGTATTCATATTTATAATCCATAATTGCTATAGCTCACGACCATCCGGCAGGCCTCATACTCCGGCACCAGCCGGAAGGTTATCGTAACCTCTTCACCTCTTCTTCGCCTCGCCTCTTTTTCGACCAGCTGCAGTTCTCCTCCGGCAAAATATAATTATCCTATCGCATGTACGGACGGGGCTGGACCCGCCCTGCTTATCGGGCGACTCCAGAGTCGCCCCTACATTTCACTAAAATCGCTGAATATTACGCCATATATTGTTTGTTAAATTTCTCTTTCTTGCTTAAATTAAAAATTAGTAGAGGCGAATTTGAAAGAAAACAAAAAACAACAGGCATCCTCCGAATGGGGCCATAAGGTCCTTAGGATCGTCAATGACGAGAATTTATTGAATTCAGTGATCCCGGCTCAGGGGAAAGAGTCGATCGATCATATTAAAATGGACGATCTGCAATACGAATATGAAGCATTGAATATGGATGGCTGGCGTTATCAAATGGGATTTGCATTGGATGACGATTCGTTTTATTTATTCTACAAAAAACCTCTCAATAATTTAAAATAAACTGATTAATCAATAAATTTTATCAGGGATCATAAACAAAGGGTTGGTTAATCCTGTTTGGGACGGACACATGGATCCGTCACCGCAACGGACCACTGATTCCAGACCCCTGACCCCACACACAAGGAGGGATTATGAATTTTCATTGGGATGTATTCATCAATCTTGGTATTATTTCTTTAGCATTATTGATAGCCACCTTCATTCGTTCAAAGGTAAAATTCTTTCAGAAATTCCTTATTCCGAATGCTTTGACGGCCGGTTTTATTCTGCTTCCGCTTTATAACTATGTCTTCCCCGCGCTGGGTTTTGAACTGGGTTCACTAAAAGATCTTGCTTACCACTTTTTGGGTATGTCCTTTGTTGTTCTCACTTTAAAAAATTCGCAGCCTAAGGGAAAAGACAATGATGGTGCAGGACCTATGGCCGTTGGGATCCTTTTCCAATATGCCATTCAACTTGTGCTTGGTTTGCTCCTGACCATTTTTATCATCTACGCTGTCCGCCCGGAACTTTTCCATAGTTTTGGTGTGTTCATGCCCCTCGGATTCGTGCTCGGCCCGGGACAAGCATTGTCCATTGGTGAATCTTGGGGTACGATGATGTCAATAGAGGGATTGGGATCAGTCGGTTTGACCTTTGCAGCCATCGGTTTTATCTTTTGTTGTTTCGGCGGTATTTACCTCATCAATTTCGGGATCCGCAATAAGTGGATCACCAAAGAAGAATTATCCTATATGGGTGAATCCGGAACGCGCCGCGGTATTTTTTCACGTGAACGCACAGAACGTCCAGTAGGTGGTTACCTGACATCCGAAAGTGAGGCTATCGATACGATGACCTTGCACACGGGTTTGGTAATATTTACCTATTTCTTGTCTTATCTTCTTCTTCTCGGACTCACCAACCTTCTTGCTCTTATCGGTGATGCCGGTGTTCAATTGGGTGATAGTCTTTGGGGTATCAACTTTATCTTCGCCGCTTTTACAGGTATGATCATGCGTCGTTTCCTTCTTTTAGTTAAAGCAGATCATCTCGTTGATAACTTGACGATGAATAGAGTTTCCGGTTTACTGGTGGATATTATGGTCACCGCAGCCATCGCGGCGATCTCGATCGCAGTGGTTCTGGATTACTGGTTACCTATCCTCATTGTAGCGGTTATCGGTGGTATCGTCTCAACATGGGCTGTGATCTATATCGGATCACGGATGTTCAAAACTCATCGTTTTTTCAGAACATTAATGATCTTTGGTGTTTCAACGGGAACACTCTCTACAGCACTTGCACTTTTAAGAGTGGTTGATCCAGAATTCAAATCACCGGTTGTTGAGGATTATACTTATGGTTCGGGTATCGTTTTTATCTTTGCCATTCCCCTGATCCTTTTTATGACCTGGCCCGTAAAAACATTCTTGACAGGCGACTGGGTGTGGTTTTGGATGTTCTTTGGATTGAGCTTCCTATATCTTATCGGTTGTGCGATCTATTTTATTATCAAATCAAAAAAGAATGCATTCCTGCATAAACGTCAGGTTTGGCTGAAAAAGAAAGTTTAAATCGTGAAACGTAAATCGTAAGACGTGAAACGTAATAAATATAAGAAAAGGGCTCGACATGTCGGGCCCTTTTTTATTGTCCCCAAAAACTAGTGAAACCCTTCTAAATGAAAGGTCAATTTATGTTTTATTTCTTCTTGATGAATAGATTCTTCAGCTTCGTTCAGAATAACAAAACTGGGTTCTTTTATTTAAATAGATTCTTCACAAATTCGATATATTCTTGAGGCGTGATCTCTTCTGCTCTTTTCCCCCATGGGAATGTGCCTTCCAGTTCCGGTCTGTAATATTTCTTTAAACTGTTTCTGAGCGTTTTACGCCTTTGATTAAACGCGGTCTGAACGACCTCAATAAACAGGGTATCATTGATCTCTATTTCTCTGAAAGTCAGCCTAACACAAGCTGACATGACTTTAGGCGGCGGATAAAAAACCGTAGGTGGAATAGTGAATAAAACCTCAACATCGGCAAAGCTCGCGGACAGTACTGAAAGGATACCATATGCGTTCTCTCCCGGTGATGCCGCCAGTTTTTCAGCAAATTCTTTTTGTACCATAAAAACAACTTCACCGATCTGCTTACGATACTTAAATACTTGATATAACAATGCTCGGGATACATTATAAGGAATATTGCCTATGCATTTGTCAACCGGTAAATATGGCGACCAATCCATGTCCGTTGCATCACCTTCCACACATTTAAATTTTGGATACTCAATACTTTTCATTTTCCACATTTTGGATAATTCGGTATCCAATTCCAAACTTGTCAAATGGCAACCGCTGTTGATCAGATCATGGGTCAAAGCGCCTTCGCCGGGACCAATTTCCAATAAAGACATGTCCGGCTTGACATCAATAGCCCGCAGGATCTTGGCGATCATATTCTTATCGTTGAGGAAATGTTGGCCAAGGGATTTTTTTGGATAATGTTTCATTATATACCAAAATTCGTCAAATGTAGAGACGCGATTAATCGCGTTTTTACACATTCAGATGAAAGAATTCTTTCGCTGTATTCGTCGTGATCTCAGCGATCTTAGCAATGGGAAGATTAAAAATTTGTCCGTACGCCTTTGCCACCTCTACCACATAGGCCGGCTCATTTTGTTTCCCTCTATAAGGAACAGGAGCCATCCAGGGACAATCCGTTTCTATCATGAGTCTGTTTAGAGGAAGCATTGCCACAAGTTCCTTGACTTTTTTGGCAAAGGTAACAACCCCGGTAAAAGAGATCAAGGCTCCTTTTGTGAGAACTTTTCTTGCAAATATTTCATCCGAACCATAGCAGTGGAACTGAGCATTGAAATACCCGGCTTCATCCATGATTCTGAAGGTATCATTATCAGCAGCACGATTATGTACGATGATAGGATATCCTTTATTTTTTGCCAACTCGATCTGCTCACGGAAAACCCGTTTTTGAATATCTTCCGGAGCATAATCGCGAAAATAATCCAATCCGATCTCTCCGATGGCACAAACCTTCGGATGATTGAGCATGTCTTCGAGAACACTCAAATAATCGTCCGATGCATTCGTACTGTCGTGGGGATGTACCCCAACTGCCGCATAAACTTGGTCAAATCTATCCGCCAGCGAGATAGCTCGTTGTGAGGTGACCATATCTATTGAGGGAACAATGATCCTTGTTACACCGGCGTTCAAAGCCCTATCGATATAAGGTTGAACATCCTCGTAGAAAGGATCCAAATTAAGATGTGCGTGAGTATCTGTAAACATAAAGTTTCCCAGAAACAAATGATCTACATTGTTTCGAGTAATGTCAAATCAAAACGCGGGAATAGCGCTTTCATTTCGCCCAATTCCGTTCCGCTTTTCAGGTCTTCCCATTTCATAAGTGTACCGGGCGTATCGCCGTTATTCAGCATAGTAAAGAATTCCGTCATTTTTTCAGGTAATAAGGGATATAATAAAGAAGCTGAAAAACGCAAACTGGCCAACGCGGTGTAAAGCACGGTCTTTGTAGCTTCAAGATCAGTTTTCGCCAGTTTCCAGGGTTCTGTTTTTTCAAGATAGCGATTAATAGAAGTCACATAAGCAATTACATCTAAAGCAATGGCATTGACATTTATATCATCAATATCTTTCATGACGTTTTCCAAACAAAGGTCTGCGCGCTTTAACATATCTTTTTCGTCTTCCCCCAATTCACCATGCGCCGGGATTTTTCCACCATAGTATTTTTTGATCAACTTAAAAATACGATTGACCAAGTTACCAAAATCATTGGCAAGATCGGTATTATAACTTTGATAAAACCGTTCTTTAGAAAAATCCGAATCGCTGAACAAGGGACCTTCTTTGGCCATAAAGTAACGATAAGCATCTTTACCAACGTTGTCGCAATGCATTTGAATGGTCTCAAGATCAATAAAATTTCCAAGAGATTTACTCATTTTCTGACCCTCGGATGTCCACCATCCATGAGCAAAAACCGTTTTGGGTAGCGGTAGATCCGCAGCCATGAGCATGGTCGGCCAATAAACGCAATGGGTGGTTAAAATATCTTTACCAATCAGATGCACAGCCGGCCAGATCTTATTGAAACGTTCATCATCTTGCAAATAACCCGGTGCCGTAACATAATTCAATAAAGCATCAAACCAGACATAGGTCACATAATCTTTATCAAATGGAAGTTCGATTCCCCAGGATAAGCGTTCTTTGGGACGGGAGATACAGAGGTCTTTTAGGGGTTGCTTAAGAAAACCAAGGATCTCGTTCTTGCGATTTTCGGGTTGGATGAATTTCGGATTGTCTTGGATATACTTGATAAGACGTTCCTGATAAGCACTCATTTTAAAATAGTAATTCGTTTCGCTGATGCGTCTTACATCACGATATTTTCCTTCTTCGTAATCTTTTTCGGTGATAAACAGTTCATCGGCTACACTATACCACCCTTCGTGCTTATCCTTGTAAATCTCGCCTTTATCGAAAAGGTCCTGCAAAACATGTTGAACAACTTTAACGTGACGATCTTCTGTCGTGCGAATAAAATCATCGTTTGAAAGATTAAAATATGACCATAATTCACGAAAGCGTTCAGCATAAATATCGCAGTGTTCCTGTGGAGAAATACCATTTTTTTCCGCCGCTTGCTGCACTTTTTGTCCGTGTTCATCGGTCCCGGTCAGAAAAAAGACGTCATCGTCTTTCATACGGTGATACATTGCAATAATATCAGCGATCAATGTCGTATAGGCCGAACCGATATGTGGACGGTCGTTAACGTAATAAAGCGGTGTTGTTATATAAAATGAATTGGACATTAATCTTCCTATTTGATCTCTTTTTTATTAAATAAATCTATTATACGACCACTGATCTCTTCAAAAGTGCCCAGTCCATCGATCTGTTGAAGTAGTGCTTTTTCTTCGAAGAAAGAGATCAGGGGTTGGGTGTTTTTTTTATAAACATCCATCCTATTTAAAATAGTTTCACGCTTGTCATCATCACGCTGATAAAGCTCGCCACCGCATTGCTTACACACGGCATCTTCCGGTTTTCCATCGGGATAACCAACCGTTGAGGAACAGTCTTTACAAGTCCAGCGGGAAGAAAGACGACGGACCAACTCTTCTTCGGGAACATCGATCAAAAGAGCCATAGTTAGTTCAACCCCTTGTTTATCAAGCATTCCAAGAAGCGCTTCCGCCTGCGGTACCGTTCGGGGAAATCCGTCAAGAATATATCCCTGTTTCTTTGCTTCAAAATCAGCCGTTATTTTATCAAGAATACCGATCATGACCGAATCGGGGACCAATTCACCTTTATCCATAAAAGATTTAGCTTCGATACCCAGATCTGAATTATTGCGGATCTCGCCTCTAAGCAGATCTCCGGTCGAGAGTTTTACTACATTATATTTTTCTTTTAGAACATCAGCTTGCGTACCTTTTCCGGAGCCGGGGCCACCCAGTAAAACCAATCTTATCATAATATCCTCTTTTTTTTGATCGTGTTCGTTTCGTACGTAATTTAACATCTAAGAGGCATATATAAAACAGGTAAATGCAGGGTTTACAATTGAAAGTTTTCGCATTGAGTCAATTGAATAAAATTTAATTGACTCAATCAAATAAAGATGCATTGAGTCAATTGAAACAAATTTTATCGACTCAACGCATAACTAACGTAATTAAATTTCATTTTTACTCAATAGATTATTATATTCCCTAGAATTAACGGAATAATAAATGAAATTTCGAACTCCCTACATCATGGTACTGCTGACATTTATAAATGTCGCATTTATTCAAGCCCTGCCCGATACGCTATCTGTGATCGGTGTGGGTGACCTGATGTTGGGAACCTCTTTTCCGGATAGCACGACCCTATCACCCAATCCGGAAAAACTACTGACTCATGTTGAAGAGATCATTCGTTCGGCAGATCTGTCCGTAGCAAATTTTGAAGCATGCATGATCGATGAGGGTGGTGAACCAAAAGAATGTTGGGGCAAGACGGAACGTTGTTTTATCTTCCGTATGCCGGAATCATATGTTCATATTATTACAGATGCGGGCTTTGATGCAATTTCTCTGGCAAACAATCATGTAAGGGATATGGGATATCAGGCTTATCGCAGGACAATGCAAGTGTGTGATGAAGCAGGTTTGCATCATGCGGGAATTTACGATTCACCTTCAAGCATCATCACGCGGAATGGTGTGCGTTTCGGCTTTGCGGCTTTTTCACCGCATTGGGCTACATCTCGTATGCAAAACGATGAAAATGTTATAGATGTCATTACGGATCTAAAAGCGAACTGTGATATCGTTGTGGTCATGTTCCATGGCGGAGGTGAAGGACAGGAATATAATCATACATCCCGCGAGAATGAAAATTATAACGGCGAAGTACGCGGAGATGTCTATCATTTTTCACATACGGCGATAGATGCCGGAGCAGATATCGTTTTTGGTTCCGGACCACATGTGACTCGCGCCGTGGAATTATATAAGGATCGATTTATTGCCTATAGCCTTGGGAATTTCTGTACCTATCGTCGTTTTAATCTGGAAGGTTCGAGAGGCTATGCCCCGATCATGAAAGTTTATACAAATTCAGAGGGTGAATTTCTTAAAGCTGATGCCATTGCTATTAAACAGCTATATCCCGGTTATCCGGTTTTAGATCCATCGAACAGAGCAATAAAAGAATTAAGAACATTAACAGAACAAGATTTTCCTGAAATGGATTCAGTTTTAACAATTGATGAATCAGGTCTTATCAGCAAACGATAAAAGGGAGTTTATGGAAGGCGTACTTATTAAAGATCAATTCGGTTTATTGGCGATCCTTATGATCATACCGGCTGTCATATATGCCATTAACAATCATACTAACTGGGGTAAACGCTTTTTTGGCGTGGTCCCTCCCCTGGTCTTTGCCTATTTTATTCCGACGATCCTCACCTCATTGGGTGTTATCCCGGATAGCAGTCCGATATATTCCGAGATCAAGAAATTCGTCCTTCCGGCTTCACTTTTGCTACTAACTCTGGCCATCGATATCAAAGGCATTCTTAAGCTTGGCAGTAAAGCCTTGATCATGTTCCTCACCGGGACCTTGGGTATCGTGATCGGTGGACCGATCTCTTTGCTGATCTTTAAGAACGCCCTTCCTCCGGAAATTTGGAAAGGCATGGCCGCTCTTGCAGGTTCATGGATCGGCGGCGGTGCAAACTTCATAGCCATAGGACAATCCGTCGGTACCACGGAATCCATGCTTGGAATCATGGTCATTGTAGACGTTCTGGCAGCTAATATTTTAACAGGATTGTTATTTTTTCTCGCAGGCCGTTCAGATAAGATCGACAAACGATTTGGCGCCGACAATTCAGCTATTATTGAATTGCGCGATAAAGTGATCAATTTCCAGAAAAAAACTACCAGAATTACCACCGTTACGGATTATTTTGTCATGCTCGCGTTAGCCTTTGGATGTTCATATATCGCCTACCTTCTCGGAAACGCGCTTCCCAATATCGGTGATATTATTTCTCACTCCACCTGGAAAGTGATCATCATTACTACGATGGGTGTTGGATTATCTTTTACACCCATTAAAAATTATGAAGGTGCCGGGGCATCAAAATTGGGTACGGTGATGCTATATCTCTTGATCGGTGTGATCGGAGCTTCAGCCAATTTAAAAGCAGTAATGGAATACCCGGCCTTATTTGGCATGGGACTTACCTGGTTGGCCATTCATTTGCTAATTCTTTTTATTGTTATGAAGGTGATCAAAGCTCCGCTGTTCTTTATGGCTGTTGGATCTCAGGCGAATGTCGGTGGTGCCGCATCTGCCCCGATCGTAGCATCTGCTTTTCATCCGGCACTGGCCTCGGTGGGAGTTATGCTGGGCATAGCCG
>CAZSGO010000005.1:0-24180 GCA_964606395.1 uncultured bacterium | reverse complement strand
CTGTGTTTAAAGATCTTTCTGATATAGGCAGGAACGTCCATATTATCTTTTTGTGTTTCATCCAAAGGATAAATGGTAGTGTCCAGATGCATGCTTTCTCCAAAAACTTGAATAGGCGCCTTTTCGGTGCTCGGTGCTTTGGGTTCTTCAAAGATCCTGATCTGTTCTTTTTCCGGAGCGCTTAACATGGGTTCGGGATCATTGTTTGATACAATTTCGATCTCGGGAATAGCATTCAAGGGTAAGGGCTCCAATTCCTGAGGCGTATCGACCGAGTTCATATCCAATCCGGTCGCGATGACCGTAACGGAGATCTCATCTTTCATGCTTTCATCGATCAATGCACCGAAGACCACATTGGCATTTTCACCGGCTTCTTCGTAGATCATTTTGGCAGCTTGGCGGACTTCGTTCAATTTCATGTCCAAACCGCCGGTAAAGTTGATCAACAGTCCACGAGCACCCTTAATGGAATTGCTTTCCAATAGGGGACAATGAATGGCGTTTTCCACGGCTTTGATCGCGCGGTCGGGACCGCTGGTGCGACTGACGCCGATCACGGCCGGTCCTTTGCGTTTGATAATGGTCTTTACATCGGCAAAATCAAGATTGATCAAGCCGTTTTTGGTAATAAGGTCGGAGATCCCGGTGGTACCCTGATTCAGGATAGAATCGGCAATGCTGAAACCGTCCAGACAGTTCGTTTCATCATCAATGATGTCAAATATTTTTTCATTGGGTACAACGATCAAGGTGTCTACATGCTCTCTGAGACGTTTGATGCCTTCCAGGGCCTGTTTATTTCGGAGCGTGCCTTCAAATTCGAAAGGTTTGGTCACAAAACCGATGGTCAAGGCACCGCTGTTCTTTGCAATTTCGGCAATAACAGGTGCTGCACCCGTTCCGGTACCGCCGCCCATGCCGGCCGTAATGATGATCATATCCGTATCGCGGACGATATCTTCAATGCGATCTTTGCTTTCGAGCGCCGCATGGTAACCGATGGACGGATCCGTTCCGGCACCGAGTCCGCGGGTCTTATTGGCTCCGATCTGAATTTTTGTTTCTGCTGTGTTCGCGTTAAGGGCCTGTGCGTCTGTGTTGATAGCAATAAATTCTACATCCGTCAGGTTTTCTTTGATCATGCGTTGTATGGCATTTCCGCCGGCGCCGCCAACTCCGATCACTTTGATCTGTGCTCTTTGGTCTTTTAATCCATCATATTCGATCAACATAGGATCCTCCGTTTCATTATATTTTTTTTAATTGTTTTCTAGAAAAATTCCGATAAACGTTCTCTGATCTTATTCCAAAGGGTCATCTTAGACTGACCCGAGGGGAACTTCGGTTTTAAATTGCATTTATTCGCGGTATGCAAGAGTCCGATTCCCGTTGCAAAATCGGGTGTATAGTCCTCTTTTTCCAAACCGTTCATATGGATCGGGTAGCCAACGACACAATTCATGCCGAAGACTTCTTCGCCAAGATGTTCAATGCCTCTCAGAAGCGAACCGCCGCCCGTCAGAACGATACCGGCATTCAATTGCATGCCTTTCAGGTTCTCACGGGAGAAGAGAAGGATCTCGCGCACACGGGCCTCAATGAACTCCGACAATAATCCGGAATTCATGGCAATGTCCACTTTTCCGTTCACGGGTTTGATATAAAATTCTTTGATTCCTTGTGATTTTGCCAATTTTGCCGTTGCAAAGCCGTATTGTTTTTTAATCCGTTCCGCTTCGGTAAATGAGGTTCTTGCCAATGATGCGATATCACGGGTGACGATCTCACCACCGTAGCCGACGATATGGGTGCTGACGAGATGACCGTTATTGAAAATGGTGATATCCGTGGTTCCGCCGCCGATATCGATCAAACAGACTCCAAGTTCCTTCTGATCGTAGGTTAAAACGGCCTCAGCCGACGCCAGAGGCTCTAAAACAATGTCATCCACATTGAGGCCGGTCTTTTGGACACAATTGATCAGATCGCGTGCATTGTTGATGGCGGCCGTGATCACATGTGCCTTAAGAGTTAATTTGCTGCCGGACATGCCCAGGGGGTTCTTAACGACCATTTGATCGTTGATGATATATTCTTGTGGGATAATATGGATGATCTCGCGGTCTATCCCGATATTGATATTCTTGATGGAATCCTCAAGATGGAGCATATCCTTTTCATCGATAATATTGACACGTTTACTGCTGTCCTGCCGATTGATGGGAATGGCATGTTCGGTATCCATGCTGCGAATATGATCCCCGGCGATACCTACGGTAACACCGCTGATCTTTTCGATCTTCGCTTTCTCCATGGCCAGAGAAACGGCGGCTTCAATAGAGGCCCTCATTTGATCGATATCAACGACCACGCCGCTTTTCATGCCTGAAGATGGAACTTTACCTATACCCAGTATATGGTATTCCGACACACTGCTGTCGTATTCTCCTACGATCGCACAGATCTTGGTTGTACCAATGTCCAGGGCGCTTAAAATTACTTTTTCGTTCATAGGTTTTCTCATGGGTTAATCGCGTACTATTACTTGACCGTTAAAACGTAAACTGACATATTTATAATCGCGCATATCGATATTGTCTTTCTCCATTTTTGAAATGAATGCATCAAGAATATCAAAGCGCTTCTCGAGATCGTTCTTCCCGAGATATATTTTCGGATAGTCGTTATTTTTTTGAATGATCCACCCTTTATCTTCGGACCAGGTGATATGAGAGCAATAGCTTTTTACATCGTCACTGAATTGCTGCACATAATTCACAAAATTGATGGCATATCGTATATCCGGATGAAAGGTGGGTTTTCCCAACTCAAAGGGAAGCGCCGGATCTACACCCGTAATGACCGGCATCATATCCGTGGGGAAATTCTCGGGTTTTGGAAGCATGATCGCAAAAGCATCTAAAGCATAATCTTCTTTTAAGCGGATCATGACAATGGGTTGCCGTTCGATCACATGAATATTGATGATATCAGGGAATTCCCGACTGATATATGCGTTAAAAATATAGGGCTCGGCAAGCAAACGGTCAATTCCGTCGGCAAGATGAAGTTCGAACATATTTGCTCCGCGCTTGATCCCGCTGGCATGAACGATCTGTTTGTCGCTAAGCTCATATTGGTTGTGCACGATGATCTTTTTTACCGTAAATATTTGTTGATAACGACAATACATCATTGCCAGAATGAACACCAAAAGACAAACCACAAGAGTCATGATCTTGTTTAAGGATATCTTTTTATGTGCATGTTCAGGATACATGGTATTCCTTATAGATCTCGTCCGAAACCTGCCAGATATCACCGGCTCCTATGGTAATGATAATATCGTTCTCTTTGATGGCGGGAAGGACCATTTTTGGCGTGTCATTTAATTTCCCGCTATAATAAACATCTTTAAAGCCTTGGTCTTTTATCATATTTACGATCATCTTGCTGTTCACACCGCGCATTGGTTTTTCGCGCGCAGGGTAAATATCCGCTATATAGATGCAATCGGCTTTTTGTAATGAACTGGCAAATCCTTCGGCAAAATCTTTGGTCCGGCTGAATAAATGCGGTTGAAAAATTGCTACGACCCGTCGATCGGGATGGATGAGTCGCAGTGCGCTAAGGGTTGCATTGATCTCGGTGGGGTGATGAGCATAATCGTCATAGAACAGGACATCATTTGATTGATGCCGCAATTCAAACCGACGTTCAACGCCCGCAAAGGCTTTAACTCCCTTACCGGCATCTTTCATATTCAAATGAAGCAGATAGGCCGTTACAAGTGCTGCCGTTGCGTTCAAAACATTATGAAGGCCGACTTGCGTGATCGTATAGAGACCGATCTTATCGTTTTTATAATTGAGGGTAAAATGTGATCCGTTCTCATAGGAAATATTCGTGATATGAAAATCGGCGTCTTTGTGCGTACCGTAGGTTACATAGGGACGGTCGATCAACGGAAGGAGTGAACGGGCTTCGGCATCATCGTAACACAGGATAACCGATCCGTTCTCGGGAATGCTGTTCGCATAGGCCAGAAAGGTATCTTTCATATCCTGAAGATCTTTGTAAATGTCCATATGATCCGCATCCACGTTGGTAATAATAGCCAAGGTAGGAGGGAGGGCCAAGAATGTACGATCGTATTCATCGGCCTCAAAGATCACGTAAGTTTTGGAATCCATGCGGGCATTGGTCTTAAGGTCTTTGATTATTCCGCCAATGAACATGGACGGATGCGAACCGCAGGCATCTAAAGCCGATGCAATGATCGAAGAAGTGGATGTCTTGCCGTGTGTACCGGCCACACCAATGCGGATCGGCCATACGGAAAGTAGCATGCCAAGGAATTCGGCACGACGAATGCGCTTGATCCCAAGATGTTTTGCTTGACGGAATTCCGGATTATCGTCTTTGATGGCGGAAGAATAGACAACCACATCGGGGGAATGCAAGTGATCACGATGATGTCCGATATCGATCTTGGCACCCAAATTGCGTAAATGCCGAGTAATACTGGTTTCTGTGGTATCCGAACCGCTAACGACAAAGCCAAGCCGGATCAATACATCGGCGATCCCGCTCATTCCGATCCCGCCAATTCCGATCATATGAATTTTTCTCATCGAGCCGAATACGGTTGTAATTCTGTTATCTTGCATTTTGTTAACTCCACGCGTAAAATAATTGAAGTTGATTAAATATTTCTTTTGCTATCTTTTCAGCGGCATTCTCGTCACGTTCAGGGAAGGCCGCTGCCATGGACTCTAGCATTTCAGAGTTATGGATCATATTATTCAAGTGCTGCAATAAAGTAGTATCCTGGAATTCGCTTTCTTCGACTATAAAGGCACAGCCAAGCGCCTCTAAAGCTTTTGCATTGTGATATTGATGATTCCCCGCTGCAGTCGGTAAAGGGATCAATATTGAAGGGACCTTCATGTGTTCGATCTCTGCCAGGGTCAATGCGCCGGCACGTGCTATCACCATGTTTGCCGATGAATAGGCGGCTGACATATTATCTATGTATTGCATCAGGTGAATTGCTTTATGATCGCATAGTTGCTGACATAACATATCATAACTTGCTTTTCCCGTTTGCCAAAGGATCTGGATATCATATTTGTGGATCCAGGACTGAACGCGTTTGGCGATGTGTTTATTGACGCTTAAAGCCCCTTGTGACCCGCCAAAAATAAAAATGGTGAATTTATCGGGATCAAGACCCATGGTAATCCGCGCTTCTTGTGTGTCTACACGTTTGATTGTAGATCGGATGGGATTACCGCTTTTTATGAAAAGAACATCATCTTTGATATGTTCTTTAACTTCATCGTAGGCATAAAAAAGTCCCATAGCGTGTTTGGCAAGAACGCGGGTGGTCACCCCGGGGAAAGCGTTCTGTTCCTGAACGAACAATGGGATGTGCTTTCGCGATGAGATCATGCCCGGCAGTAGAGAAACGTACCCGCCACTGGCAATGGTCACGACCGGATCCAGTTTTTTGTATAGTCGTTTTATTTTGACATACGAGATAAGCAAACGAATGGGTAAAATTAGATTCTGAAGTAAAGATGACAGCGATATATAACGGGAAAAACCCTTAACCGGTACGAGTGTAAACTTGTAGTTGCTTTTGGGTGCAAGGCGTTGCTCGATCCCGAATTCCGAACCGATATAATGGCATTTGATCTTAATGTCTTTTGTCAGAGATCCGGATTGTTTCATGATCGCATCGGCAATGGCCATCGCGGGGTAATAATGTCCCCCTGTACCGCCGCCGGTAATGATAATGTTATATGATGTTTTAGAGCTCATGTAAAAACTCCGCACGTTTTTGCGCTTCATGTTGGGTTTGCTTGATCACATTCATGCAAATGCCAATAAGGGCAAGATTGATCAATAATTGCGATCCGCTTTTCGAAATGAAAGGCATGGGAAGACCGGTAACCGGAACCAATCCGACACAAACAATGGCATTGGCCAAGGCGTAAAAAATAATGGAGAACGCCGTGGCAAAAATAATACTTTTTCCAAAGGGATCGTTGACCTGTTTTGCAAGTTTCAGCATTGAAATGAACAGGACCACGAATGCGATCAGGATAAGTGATGTGGTTATAAATCCCAGTTCTTCACCTGCTATAGAGAAGATAAAATCGGTATGCGCTTCCGGCAGAAATAGATTTTTACCGGTACTGTTCCCGAAACCTCGACCGAATAAACCGCCGCCGGATAAAGAGATCAATGATTGGTGAAGCTGGTAACCGCCATTATTGATGTCATCGGGGTTGAAGTGCGATAACACTCTGGCAAGACGATAATCGGATATGGCAACGTATATCCCTGAAAATACCAGAAATATCGATGACAAGATGCCGAGCTGAAATCCCGACACTCCGTAAATGTATAGGGTAACGATCACAATAAGATAAAGTGAAAATGCAGATGAAAAATCCGGCGTCAATGCGATCATAAGGATCAGTAAAAGAGAAACGATCATGACCGGCATTAAGCCCTTTCTGAATTGCCCCAGGGTGTCCTTGTGATTGGCGATATAACTGCTGATGTAAATGATCAGGGCAAATTTTACGATCTCCGCCAACTGAAAGATATTACGTCCGCCTACAGCTAACCAACGGACGGGGTGAGTATTACCGCTAGAGAATTTTTTGATCAAGGTAATGGCCATCAATGTGAAAGCGATAATGATAAAAAGCCATGCAAACTTCTTAAGTACTTTATAGTCAATAAGATAAAAAACAAAGCCCAGCAAAATGGATAGAACAAGATACTTGATATGACTTTCAAAAAAGCTGTTGGCATTTCCATCAATATTCAAAGCAACTCGGGTACTTGCCGAAAACAAGATCAGCATACCGCCAAGTATCAGGACCGCAAGTGTGATCGTGAAAACCTTAAAACTGACAGGGTATTCTATTTTATTTACCTTCATGTCCCAAATCCATTATGGTTTTTACCAATTGTTTAAAATGATCTCCGCGTTCTTCAAAATTCTTGTATTGATCATAACTCGCGCAAGCGGGAGAAAGCAATACCGCATCTCCGGGATGAGCCTCGCCAAAGGCCTTCATGACGGCAATTTGAAGCTCTCCACAGGGTATCGGGTCAAATTCTTTGAGTTGTTCCATGATCTTGCCACTGGCCTCGCCGATAACATAGATCTTATCATGCTCGCTCAAATAGGGCGCCAGTTCCCTGAAATCGCTGTCTTTGTCCCGCCCACCCAAAATAAGGTGCAGGGGAGAGGTAAAGCTTTGGATCGCCATTTTTACCGAATCGGTATTCGTGCCCTTTGAGTCGTTGTAAAAACGAATATTTCCCGCTTCACCCGCAAATTCAATGCGATGCGGGATGGTCTTGAAGTTCCGTAAGGAAGTAAATACACCCTCGTGATCCTGAATAAAGGGAGAAACAGCCGAAGCTGCAGAGGCTATATTGTATTCGTTGTGTATACCAAAGAGTTTGATCTCGTTTTTATCTAAATTGTGCCATTGTTCGTTGAGTTGGAATGAAAAGGTCTCGCCGTCAAAATACGCGATCGAATCGGGTAGTTTCTCTTTAGAGACCGGAATAACATAGGCTTTTGTTTTAGCGTGTTCGTTTATGACCACGTCGTCACGGTTCAAAACGGCAAAATCTTCTTTTTGCTGATTGATCAGAACGCGGCATTTTGTTAATGCATAATCCAGGAATGAATCGTAGCGATCAAGATGATCGGGTGTGATATTCAGCAGAACAGCAACCGTCGGACGAAAATCTTTGGTTGTTTCCAATTGAAAACTGCTTACTTCCGTAACATACATCGGATGCGATCCGCTGACAATGGCCGTGTAAACCGCTTGAGAAAATGAATGACCGATATTTCCACAAGCGACAGCGGGAATACCCGAGCGTTCCAGCATATCGGCGATAAGGGTCGTGGTTGTGGTTTTTCCGTTTGAACCTGTAACGGCAATAATGGGGCTTTCCGTAAACCAGCTGGCTACTTCAATTTCCGAATAGACCGGAATATCACGTTCATATAATGATTGAACGACATGTGAAGTAGTGGGGATACCGGGACTTAAGATCACAAAATCAGATCCCAGGATTTTTTCGCTGTGTTGCCCGAACTCATAGGAAATTCCGTGTTCATCAAAAATACGTATCAGATCGTCGTTTTTATTATCAGCATTACTGTCGCTTACCAATACTTTCGCATCGTGTTTTGCCAGCAGGATGGCTGCTGAGATACCGCTTCTGCCGGCACCCAAAACCGTAATGTTCTTATCTGTTACGAGCACAATAGATCCTTTTTATCTGATTTTAAATGTAGCCATGGACATTAAGGCGCAAAGTATGCCCAGGATCCAGAAGCGGATCACCACTTTTGATTCCGGCCAGCCTTTTTCTTCAAAATGGTGGTGTAGGGGTGCCATCAAGAATAAGCGTTTACCTATACCTGTTCGTTTTTTTGAGAACCTGAACCATCCTACCTGAAGAACAACGCTCAAGGCTTCGATCACAAAGACCATACCAACCATGAGGAATACGACTTCTTTTTTCAGCAGGATCGCTACCGTTCCAAGCGCAGCGCCATAGGCGAGGGAACCCGTGTCCCCCATGAATATTTCCGCGGGCCTAGAATTGAACCAGAGAAAACCGACCAATCCGCCAACCATGGCAGCAAGAAAAACGGTCAATTCACCTGTTGTTGGGAGGTAAAGTATACCAAGGTACTGACTAAAGTCAACACGGCCCGATAAGTAAGCGATGCCCAAGAGAACAAATGCCGCAAGCGCCATCAGTCCCGACGCCAGTCCGTCCAAGCCGTCTGATAGATTAACCGCGTTTGAAAAACCGGTGATATACAAAATGACCATGGGTGCATAAAAAATGCCAAAATTGATCATTACATGTTTGAGAAAGGGAAGAGATGTGGCGGTTACGAGATTGGGATCCGAAGGATACAGGTACATGAACAGTGCAACGATCACCCCAATTGCGATCTGACCAATTAATTTGTAACGGGCCACGAGGCCTTTTTTCATTTTTTTGACGACTTTAAGATAATCGTCTACAAAACCAATGATCGCCATCCATAAGGTCACGAACATGGTTAGGAGAACATATTTGTTGGAAAGGTCACCCCATAACAGTGTCGGGACAAATACGGCCAGATGAATGATCAATCCGCCCATCGTAGGTGTTCCGGCTTTGACCTGATGTGTTTCCGGTCCGTCAGCCCGGATCGTTTCGCCGATGTGATGGCGTTTAAGCGCCCGAATGATCACCGGACCGAGAAAAAAGGTAATAAGCAGAGCTGTAATGGCCGCAGCGGCACTTCTAAAAGAAATATAGCCCATGATATTCAGCCAGGTGATTTGATCACGTAAAGGATATAACAAAAGATACAACATATTACATGTCCTTTATTGTAGAAATAATATCTTCAATGGCAACGCCGCGTGAACCTTTGAAGAGAACAATATCTCCGGGTTTAATTGCGGATAAAAGAGATTCCGCAAGATCTTTTTTTGTTTCAAAATGCTTTGCAAAAGCAAGCCCACTTGCTTTGGCTGCCGTTACAGTGTATTGACTGTCTCTGCCGTAGCAGAATAAATGCGATATTCCGGCTTTTGCAGCTGCCACGCCGATAGCTTCATGGCTGGATTGGGCTTCAACACCCATTTCCAGCATATCCCCAAAAACCATCAGCTTGTTTCTCTCTGTTTTCATTGCATGGAGCGCATCAATTGCGTTCTTAACTGAGAATGGATTAGCATTATAAGTATCATCAATAAGAGTGATCCCTTTCCAGACCTCCATTTTGCCGCGACCGGCAGAGGGTTCGTAACTTTCAATCGCGGTGATGATATCCTTTTCGTTCAGACCTAATGTCAGGGTAAAGGCATAGGCCGCGACGGCGTTCAACGCTGCCCCTTTACCACTGCTTTTTAATTGTATAATTTTATTGTCTATGGAAAGTCCATAACATCCGTTCTTATCGATATTATGAATGGTTAATTTTATATCTGCGGGATTTTCGAGTCCGTATGTGATACGTTTGCGCTCATCCCGGGGGTAATTTGCAACGCGGGGATCATCTTGATTGATAAATAGAGTTCCCGTGGATTTTACGGCATCAAGAAGTTCGTATTTTGCTTTTTGTACATTGTCTATGGAACCGAAACCGCCGATATGCGCATGAGCAATGGAAGTGATCATGCCAAAATCGGGAGCGGCTATCTTACAGAGATCTCGTATCTCACCGATGGCGGAAGTTCCCATTTCAAGAACCGCAATATCTTCATCTCCGCTCATTTGCAGAATGGAAATAGGTAATCCTATGTGATTATTGAAATTTTTGGGTGTTTCGGCCACTGTCATGCTTGATCGCAGAATATGTGAGATCAGTCGGCGGGTAGATGTTTTACCTGCAGAGCCCGTAATGGCAAGGATCGGCATGGATAATGTTTTTGCGTAAAGACGCGCCATATCAACAAGGCCTTGATAGGTGTCTTCTACAATAATAAGCGATTCATCTTGCGCTGCGTTTACTGCGTATTCTTTGTTGACCAATGCGGCGACAGCACCGTTTTGAAGTGCTTGGCTTACAAAACGATGACCGTCGGTATGTTCACCCTTTAATGCGCAAAAGATATATCCTTCGGGAATATTCCTGGAATCGATACTGACTCCTTTGAATTCCGCCGCAGTGACGTGGTGCAAGGTAAATGGTCCGCGATGTAGTTGTGTTATCTTCATAGTTTTTAGGATCCCCGGTACGGAGAGGGCTCTCCGTACCGGGGTGGTAGAGGGTTTTATTTCTTTTGCTCCAGCTTTAGCATTAATTCTTTATCGTTAAAGGGCAATTTATGTCCTTTGATCTCCATATAGGTTTCTGCACCTTTTCCCAGTATCATAAGAATATCACCGGGTTCAGATGAATTCCATGCATTTTTGATCGCCAATGCACGGTCAATGCAAATATCAACTATTGTTTTGTTGTCGATCCCTTCCAGGATCTCATTGACTATTGTTTGCGGTTCTTCATTTCTGGGATTATCGTTCGTTAAGATAATAATATCGGAATATGTTTCTGCGATCTTGCCCATGAGGGGTCTTTTTGCCTTATCACGGTCACCGCCGCATCCGAAAATCGTAATGATCTTTTTTCTATCTGCCAGTTCCGATGCAGCTTTCAGAGCTTTTTCCATGGCATCGGGCGTATGAGCATAATCGATCACGGCTGTCGCTTTTTTGGTTGCTATCATTTCCATGCGCCCGGGGACGGGCTTAAAACACAGTTCATCAAAATCAATTTCCACTTCGGGGTAGAGTTGTTCCCATGTGGCGATACTGCCGGCGATATTCTCGGCATTGAATCTGCCGAGCAGAGAGGCGCTGATATTCAATTCGGCATTCGGCGTTACGAGTAGTCCCTTGATGCCGTTGACATTTACGGTCAAATGTTTGAAATAATAATGTGCGTTCTTGTTCTCTACCGAATAGGATATTTTACCGATCTCCAGTTCTTTATATAAGCGGTTGCCATAGGGATCATCAATATTGATAATGCCTCGTGCGCCGGGTTTCATGTGTTCAAATAATTCCGCTTTTGTATTAAAATAATCTTCCATCGTGGGATGAAAGTCCAAATGATCTTGAGTAAGATTTGTAAAAACGGCAGCATCAAATCGTAATCCATGTATACGCTGTAAAGCAATGGCATGCGATGATACTTCCATGAAAAGTGTCGAAACACCTTGTTTGTCAAGATCATAAAAGCATTTCGCAAGATCGGCACTTTCCGGTGTTGTGCGTTCGCCTTCGATCAGTCCGTCCTTTGTCCGTATTCCCAATGTCCCGATAAGTGCCGGCTGCATTCCGGCCACTTCGGCGAGTTGATAGAGAAGATGTGTCATTGTGGTTTTACCGTTCGTGCCGGTAATACCCGTCAATTCAAAATTATTGTAAGCGCAACCGTAATATTCGTAACTCAATTCCGAAAGAGCAGTTCGTGTATTCGCGACGATGATCTGAGTGATTTTAAAAGGAACCGGATGTTCAACGATCAAAGCGGCCGCACCCTGTTTGATGGCGTTTTCTATATGGTCATGGCCATCAATGTTAAAGCCTTTAATGGCTACAAACAGTGAACCATCGCTTACTTTACGGGAATCATAGGTGATCCCTGTGACTGCTACATCGGACCCGTTGATACGGTATGGGAGCTCTAAAGCATTTAAGATGGTGGAAAGTTTTTTCATAACTTAGCCTCCAGTCGGCAGGTCGCCCCTTCTTTGAGAAAAGTCCCCGGGGCAGGGGATTGATACACAACCTTTCCGCGTCCGGCATTTTTTATCACATTCAATCCGATTGAACGCAGTTTTTGTTCTGCGTTTAAAATATGCCTGCCGACAAGATCGGGCATGATAATATCATAATCGCTTAGGGGTTCGGTATCCTTGGGAGCTTCAATATTTTCAGAATGTTTGATCTCATTTACGGCAATATCAGATCCGTCGCTAGTATGCAGGATGGACAATTTGGGATTAACCTTAGCGGTTGTTTTCGTCTTAATATCCTGTTCGACAAGATTTTTTGAGACGGTTGGATAATGCTGGTTAAAATCGGGTGTGTTGATAATACGGCTAAATGTGTTCTTAACGGCAGGGGCAGCAGCTGTTCCGCCGTGATGAAGTCCAAATGCCGGTTCGTCAATAACGACGCCGCAGAGAAGTACGGGATCGTCCGAAGGGAAAAAGCCCATAAATGATGCATAGTATTTTGAATTTGAATATTTCCCGTCTATTACTTTTTGCGCGGTACCGGTCTTACCCGCCACATGATAACCTTCGATTTTAGCTTTTGGCGCGGTACCTCTATTGACCACTTCTTCCATGATCTGGCGCAATGTTCTTGATGTTTCTTCGCTGATCACGCGACGGACCGGAGAAGCGTCATATTCATTGATGATCTTATTCTTTTCATTATATGTTTGTGATACGACAAATGGTTTTAACAAGGTTCCGCCATTGGCGATCGCCGAATAGGCTGACATCATTTGCATAAGCGTAACGGCAACACCTTGGCCCATTGCCAATTGTGAGTATCCGACGGAACTCCATTTATCCGGTGTTTTTAAAAGTCCGTCGCTTTCGCCCCATAGACCGATCGCCGTAGGTTCGCCAAAACCGAATTTCCGGGAAATGTCATAAACGGTTTGATTTCCGACCTGTTTTGCGATCTTTCCGGCTCCGATGTTTGAAGAGTAAACTATAACTTCTTCAACCGTTAAGAATTCATGGGGTTTTGTATCATGAATGATCCTGTCATGGATCTTCCACTCGCCATTTTCACAAAAAATACGTGACGTGGGTGAAAAAATATTATTTTCAAACGCTGCCGCCGCCGGTATGAATTTATAGATCGATCCGGGTTCAAATTGATCCGCTATGACGCGGTTGCGAATAATTTCGGGCGTAGAATTTCGTATATCGTTTGGATTAAAAGCCGGATAATTGGCCATGGCAAGGACTTCGCCCGTGTTGGGGTCCATAATTACGGCCATCCCGGAATTGCCTTTGTTCTTTTTGACTGCTGCGGCAAGTTCTTCTTCGAGGATGATCTGATATTCAATATCAATGGTCAGCCGAATGTTACCACCGGGTACCGCTTCGGTCGTATTGTTTTTGTCCAGAGTAATAACCTGACCCTTTTTATCGCTTTGTATCCTTTGATACCCTTTTACTCCCTTAAGAAGATCATCGTAATATTGCTCAATTCCCGCTTTGCCCAGGCCATTGTCCCACAAATAACCCAATAACTGACCGCTGGCATCCTGATAAGGATAAAAACGGCTCATTTTTTTATCATACTTCAAGCCGACAGATGCATTATCTTCACGGAGAATATCTACGATCTCGGGTTTTACTCTTTTTTCAAGTGTATAAAATGTTGTCTCTTTTTTAAATTGGGCACGATAATAATCGGGTGTTCTGTCAAATGCTTTTGCGAGGGCGTTAAAACAATTTTCCGGTTCGATCAGATCGATATATCTGGCACCGATAGTATATTCGATAATATTGTCGGCAAGAACATGTCCGTTTCTGTCCAGGATCAATCCGCGTTCGGGAAGAATGTCTTCCGATCGCATTCCCTGACTTTCGGCATAGGGAGCAAGTCCTTTTACGTCAAACAGTTGAATAGTTGCAAGACGTACAAAAATGACACCCACGCAGATAAATATGACGATCGTAACAAGTGCGACCCTGAATGAATAATTATCCCGCGATTTATTGGTAGTCTTTATCATTTATTCTTTTTCACAAAGATCGCATCGGGTTGAGGTGTTGAATTGACCAATCCGAGCTGCTCGCCCGCGATCGTTTGAATTTGTCCGGGCCGCGACAGGTCGTTCACTTCGCTTTGAAGGAATTTGATCTCTTGTTCTAATTTTATATTATTGCTTTTCAATGCAAGATTTCGTGTTGTAACGGCGTCCAATCCGTTCCGACCATACATATAACCCACTAAACTTGCTACGATCATGAGTATGATCACGAAGTAGAATACAAAATTCCCCTTCTTTTCATTTTGCTTATTGACTTCCAAATGTGTTTTAATGTTCGGCTTTGTCATAATTTTTCAATAACCCTGCATTTAGCTGATCGGCTACGTGGATTGTTTTTTATTTCATCATCACCCGGAATAATGGGCTTTTTAGTGATCTTTTTTGCAACGGCTTTATGGTCACAAACACATACCGGTATTTCCGGTGGACAGATGCAATCGGTTACGGCATTCTGAAAAAATTGTTTAACGATGCGATCTTCAAGGGAGTGGAAAGATATCACGACCATTCTTCCTCCGGGATTCAGCATCTCTAAAGCATCTTCCAAACTTTTCTTGATGGCATCCAATTCATGATTGACCTCAATACGCAGAGCTTGGAATATTCGGGCAAGGGTCTTGGTCACATAGGGACCGTGAATAATGCTCTTGATACAATCGACGAGAGGGAGTGTTCGAAAAAAGGGGCGGGACTCAACAATACGTCTGGCAATACGTCCCGAAAAACGTTCTTCGCCATACTCTCTGAAAATACGTGTCAATTCATCATGCGAATACGTATTAACGATATCCGCAGCGCTTAACTCCGTTTTACCCATACGCATATCCAGAGGACCGTCTTTCATAAAGGAAAATCCGCGTTCGGCGGAATCTATTTCCATTGATGAAACGCCCAGATCATAGAGGATACCGTCAATATGTTCGACCTCTTCAACGAAGAGTGCCATTTTTATTTTATCAAAATTACTTTGTATGAAATGTACATTCTTGTACCCGGAGAGAAGGTCCTTGGCATATGCCTGTGCGCGGGGATCAACATCAAAACAGTATAAACTGCCCTTAGCATCCAATTTCTTGGAAATCTCGCTGGAATGACCACCTAGACCACATGTTGCATCAACATACACACCTGACGGTTTTGTGATGAGCTGTTCTACAGTCTCATGCAACAATACCGGCGTGTGCTGGTACGAAATTGACATAATCACCCTTTAGATTAATGGCAATTGCTCAAGCTTCTCAAAATCTTTGTCTGTAAGTGGGGTGTTTTCTTCGTGTTTGCTTAGTTCGTCAGGATCCCAAATTTCCATGAAATCGATCATACCGATGATCGTGACATTTCCATTATCCTTGATGCCGGCCATTTCCATGAGCTTGGGAGTCAACATGATTCTGCCCTGACTGTCCAAAGTGCAATGCGATGCATTTTGGGTGAACTGACGCAAAAAGTTCCGGTGTGTCCGGTTGACCAGTTGCATCGAGGAAGTGATCTTGTCACGCAGTGCTATCCACTTGGGCAGCGGATAGACGTCTATGTGATTTGAATCCATTCCTTTAGAAATTACAACTTCAGAAACGTCTTTCTCGGCCATGATCTTCCTGAATCGTGACGGTATATTGACACGATGCTTGGCATCAACCGAGTACTTGAATTCGCTTGTGAAGTCTGTGTAACCCACTCTACCTATTCCTTTTTACCTCTGGATTGGGTGTAATAACCCATAATCTCCCACAAATCTACACAACCACCCACAAATATGCAAGAAATATTTAATAATTAGGGAATTATAATAATGTGACGAGGGACACATTTGGTTTTATGGGATGGTAATATTTAAAATTAAATGATAAATTTTTATAAATGGCGAGGACGTGATGAATGAACGCAAAATTCTAAGATTGCATTCACATAATTATTCAGATCCCAGATCATATTTTATAACAATAAAATTAGATTGTGATCTGGAATTTGGTGAGATAATTAGAAATGAGGTTCAACTAAATGATTTAGGCATAATCGCTAAACAATCTTGGAATGAAATACCAAAACATTTTAACGGTTGTGAATTAGATGAATTTGTGATTATGCCGGATCATATACATGGTATCAATTATCATTCATAATCCATAATCCATCATCAAAAAAGTTTTCCTTTTTCACAAAATATCGTATAATTACTCACAATGATGAATTGATCACAACAAAACACCTCATAGAGGATCAACAAATATGACGAACAGTAAAACTGAAAACAACGGAAAAGGCGGACATAAATTCGGAGCCTTCGGTGGCGTATTTACACCATCTGTGCTGACCATTTTGGGCGTGATCTTATTTTTGCGATATGCGCATGTCGTAGGTAATGCCGGACTGTGGGGGGCATTGTATATTCTGCTTGCCGCTAAAATGATCTCTCTGATCACCGGCTTGTCTTTGTCGTCAATTTCTACCAATATGCAAGTCAAGGGCGGGGGAGCTTATTTTATGATCTCCCGAAGCCTTGGTGTTGAATTCGGTGGGGTCATCGCGATCTTTTTCTATATTGCTCAGGCAATTGCGGTCACCTTGTATGTAGTAGGTTTTACCGAAGCCATTTTCTCGGCTTTTCCCGGTATATCGCTATCGTTCCAGGCTGTGGCATTTATTACGAACGCTATAGTTTTTATTTTGGTCTATGTGGGTGCCGGTTGGACCATTAAGATCCAGTATGGGATCCTTGCGATCCTGATGATATCCATTCTTTCTTTTGTGATCGGAGCATTAAAAAATGCGTCTCCGGAACTTCTGCAAATGAATTTGAAGCCGGCATTTACCGAAGGAAATAACTATTTCACGATCTTTGCGCTCTTTTTTCCCGCTGTGACCGGGATCATGGCCGGCGTCAATATGTCCGGAGATCTCAAAGAACCGAGAAAAGCCATTCCAAGAGGAACGTTGTTTGCTATCGGTTTTACAGCCGTGATCTATGTGGGCGTTGCTGTTCTTTTGGCTATGAGTAATTCGCGTGAAATGCTTTTAGGCGATGGTTTTGTCATGAAAGATACCGCTTGGAGCGGAACCTTGATCTACGCCGGTGTTTTTGCGGCGACCTTATCGTCTGCCTTGGGTTCCATGATGGGAGCTCCCCGCATTCTACAAGCTTTTGCCAAAGATAATATCATCAGTGGTGTCAGTTTCTTTAAACGGGGAAGCGGTCCAACCAACGAACCAAGACGAGCGATCATCCTGACCTTTGTTATTTCTTCACTGGGTATCCTTGCCGGAGACCTTAATACCATCGCTCCGATCATTACGATGTTCTTTTTGATCACCTACGGAACGGTTAATCTGGCCTGCTTTTTTGAGATCATCTCCAACAATCCCAGTTTTAGACCTGTATTTAAAATATGGCACTGGTCCATTCCGCTCTTGGGAGCCATTGGTTGTTTCGCCGTAATGTTCCTGATCTCACCCCTATGGGCCTTGATCGCGATCATTCTTGTTTCTGCCATGTATGTTTATATTTTGCGCCGTGAGATCATGGTCTCATGGGGAGATATGACCTCCGGGCTTGCTTTTCAAAGAGCCCGTAAATCTCTATTAAAACTCGAACAAGAAAAATATCATCCCAAGAATTGGAGACCGTCCATTCTAACCCTTAGTGGGGGAGCCTGGAACAGATCCAATCTGGCTCACTACGCTTGTTTGTTCTCAGCAGATCGCGGCATTGTGTCACTTGCTCAGATCATGACCGGTGAACTGGAAGATCGTTTCGTCCGACGTGATGAAGCGGAAAAACTCATGCGAAAATTCATTATTAAAGAAAAATTACCGGCATTTCCGGTTGTAGTGGTTGATGAAAATTTTACCGCGGGATTGAAGGCATTGCTTCAGGTTCATGGGATCGGGGGCTTAAAACCCAATACCATGCTTGTGGGTTGGACCCAGGATCCCGATAATATCGGTGTTTTTTCAATGATCCTTGATCTGGCAAAAAATATGCACCGCTCTGTAGTGGTCGTTCGTTCCGAACAGGAACAGGATAATTGGGAAGTTCCGTCGGGGGCGATCAATATTTGGTGGAATGACTCGACAAACGGACCATTATCACTATTATTGGGATTTTTAGTAAAACAGGATAGAGAATGGCGCAGCAAACCGTTGCGTATTTTACGCACCGTTGCCCCTAAGGCAGATGTTGATAATCTTAAGAATGAAATATATGAAATGCTGACCTTGTCACGCATTGAAGCAGAGATTGTTGTTTTGCCTTGTGAAGATCCTTTTGAAGCTGTGCGTGACAATATGCAACCCTCAGCCATCTTATTTACTGGATTTATACCCGAAAGTGAAGAAGAGAAGATAAAAAAGCAAATGATAGAGTTGAAAAAGATCATGACTTTACCTGGTGAGGTCATTCTTGTATATAGTGCCGGGGATGCATCGCTTCTTGAGTAACAGCGAACGATAAAACATTAAGCAGTGAATAGTGAACGGGTTTATTCGCACTAATAAACACATAGGGTCAAAGATCATACATGAATAGTAAATTCTCAGCCCGAGATATCATCATCTATTTATTTCCAGCATTTCGAAGCGCGATGTTCATCCTTTTCGGATATATCCCCCTTTGGCTAAGTGGCGGTAATCAAGACGGATTGCTTGAAACCGCAAAATGGTGGCCGCTGTCCTTTATTGTTGTGAACCTTATCACGTTTGTTCTGCTTAAGAGTCAATTGAAAAAAGAGGGAAAAAGTTTTACATCGTTGATCAGTGATCACTATAAAAGCAAGCTGAAGTTAAAAGAAATTATTTGGGTAATTCCGCTTATGCTGGTGCTTGGGATGGGTGGATTGGTTGGATTTTCTCTCATAATTAGCGGTCATTTGCCGACAGCTACACTTCAACCGCTGCCCTTGTGGACGGCGATAATTGTTCTGGTATTTCTGCCTTTAAGTGTCATGTTCACTGAATTACCGTTTTATCTTGGATATTGTACGCCACGCTTGAAACAACGATCAGCATTACCCGTGTTTTCCATTGTTTACCCTTTGTTCTTTTTCGCGCTGCAACACAGTTTCATTCCACTTCTTTGGGATACTCAGCATATTTTAACGCGTTTTCTGGTATTTGTGCCCCTATTGATATTTATAGGGATCCGCTATACTAAAGATCATGATCTGCGTATTATGATGATCGGTCATGGAATACTTGATCTCTTTACGGCCATCCAATTACTGGTAGTATCGATCGATCCTGCGCTTTATGAGATCATGATCTCCAATTCATGATCGGGATCTTTTTTTATGAATAATAAAGTCGAAAATAAATGTAGACCGGGTTGTGCAGCCTGCTGCATTGTGATCTCTATCTCATCACCCTTGCCGGGTATGCCTGAAGGTAAACCTGCCGGTGTTCGCTGTGTAAATCTGGATAATAATAATCTTTGTATCATTCATGATAAATCATATTTTCCCTCAGTATGTAAAAATTTTAAATTTGATCCCGAGTTCTGCGGGAAAACGAATGAAGAGGCCATGAAAAATCTTTCTGAATTGGAAAAACTTACATCGCAATTATAAGGGACGGTTGCGTCCGTTCCCTACAGGATTATTTTTTATATGATATAATTAAGGAAGTCACTATGCACAACAATAACGTCGCTATCCAAACTCAGAATCTCACCAAAGATTACGGTTCTCGCCGGGCGGTGAATGATTTGAATATTTCGATCGAAAAAGGCGAGATCTATTCCTTGCTTGGGACGAACGGTGCAGGGAAGACGACTACGATTAAAATGCTGTCATGTCTTATCGAGCCCAGCAATGGTACGGCCACATTGAATGGCCATGATATTAAAAAGCATTCGATGAACGTAAAAGAGATCATCGGTGTGTCACCCCAGGAAACTGCGATCACGGGTCACTTGACTGTCAAAGAGAATTTACTGCTGATGGGCGGGGTCTTTGGTTTACCCAAAGATGTGTCACATAAACGGGCTCGGGAATTGAGTGAGTTGATGGGACTGGAAGATCGGAAAGATCAAACCCGCAAACTCTCCGGCGGTCTGCAACGGCGCTTAAGCATCGCAATGGCCATGATGTCTGATCCCGAGATCCTGTTCCTTGATGAACCGACGCTCGGACTTGATCCGGCGGCCCGAAAATCCGTCTGGAATTATATTGAAAAATTAAAGGGCAAGAAAACCATTCTCCTGACCACCCATTATCTTGAAGAAGCCGATATGCTCGCAGATCATATCGCGATCATTCAGGAAGGCAATATCATTGCTCAGGGTACGGCAAAGGAATTAAAAGATAAGCACACCAGCATGAAAACTATTCATGTTTCCACTATGGATCCGGTCAATGATTGCATTGATGCTCTCATAAAGGCCGGTATGGAGGTAAAACAAAATAAGAATGGAATTCAAATCCGGCATAAAGACCCTGATCTATATTTGATCACAGATATATTGAAACAGCATAAGATCAAGATCACCGGGATCAACTGGGAGGAACCGACACTGGATGAAGTCTTCCTGAAATTAACGGGAGAGGAGGTGTCGGCATGAAATTCACAAGATTAGCTGATCGAAATATAAAAGAAGTTTACCGCGATCCCGTTTCCATGTTATTGGGATTGGTGATGCCAATTGTTATGCTCCTGCTGTTTGCTTCCATCAATAAGCGTCAACCGCTCGAAATGTTCTCGCCGCAAGTGCTGACCCCGGGAGTGGTGATCTTTGGTTTGGCTTTTAGCGTGATGTTCTCAGCCATGTTGCTTTCAAAGGATAAAAAGAACGCATTTTTAATTCGTTTGTTCACCACACCTCTTAAAGCAAGTGATTATATCATTTCCTATATGGCACCTTTTTTACCCTTTGCCCTGATGCAGACAACGGTCGTATTTATCGTAGGCGCCTTCTTGGGAGCCGTCTATCACAATTTGCTGATGGTTGTATTAATTATCCTTCTCACCGAATTGATCTGTGTGAGTCTGGGTATGATCATGGGTGCGCTTTTATCCGAAAATCAGGTCGCCGGAGTCGGATCATTGCTGGTCACGATGATCGGTCTTTTTTGCGGAGCCTGGATGGATCTGCATATGGTGGGTGGGATCTTTGAAAAGATCGGTTACGCCATACCCTTTGCTCATGCGGTGGATGCATCGCGTGCCGCTATGAACGGTTTGCCCTTTACAGATTATAGCCGTGCATTTTTTATTGTGTTGATCTATGCGTTGGTTTTATTCGTATTGTCGATATTTGCCTTTAAACGAGCAATGAAAAAACCCTGAAATACAAGAGACAAGAGACAATAACCAAGAGACCCTGCTTCGCCAAGGCTTCGCAGGGCAAGCAATAGACAAGAGACAAGTATGAAATTTAAAGAAGAATTAGTTGGGGAGCGATTGATCCTCAGGCAAACACGGCCCACTATAGAGATGGCGGAAGCAATTTTTAAGACGGTGGACGCCAATCGTGAGCATTTGCGTCCCTTTTGTCCCTGGGAAAAGAATGACGATTCGGTTGAAAGTTGTCTGAATTATCTTAAGGATAAAGAACCCAAGACCGAAGCCGGTGATCGTGTGGAATATGGTATTTTTATCAAAGAAAATAACATCTATATCGGAAATATCCAGGTTTTCAATTTAAGCAAGGTAAACCGCTGCGGTGAATTCGGATACTGGTTGGCAAAGGAAGCTACCGGCAATGGCTATATGAAAGAAGCAGTGCTGATACTTGAAAAAGAATGTTTTGAAGGATTGAATCTTCACCGTATCCAGATGACTTGTGATGCCCTGAATGAAGCATCAGCCAAGGTTATCCGTTCCTGCGGTTATACTTACGAAGGAACTCTCAGGGAGGATATGTATAATGAATTTCGGGATGAAATGCGCGATACCTTGATGTTCTCAAAATTGAGATTGGAATATGAGGAACGTAAGACGTAAAACGTGAGACGTAAGAAGTAAGAAGTAAGAAGTAAGAAGTAATACGTGAATTGTCCAACGTGAAATGGGAAGAGGAGAGGATGAAAAGTGGTGAGTTATAAATTATGAGTTATGAGTACCCCGTTTATTCTTTTATTTAATATGCTTGAATAGATGCTTAGAAATTGGAACCTTCTTCAACGCTTCAACCAATTGCAATTTGAAATGATAATCAGTCTAGATTAATAGGAAAAGTAATGAAAAATGATTTTAGGATCCTCCCCATGCACGATCATCCCGGCGGCCTTGACGAGGCGATCGCTTATTACCACAGCAAATGGGGAAGAGAGGGTAATTATGCTTTCATTGAGGATGCGATAAAGAATTCCAATTACGATGATCTGCCTCAATTCTTTGTTATTCTGAAAGGCGAGAGCATTGTTGGTTGTTGCGGACTCATTATCAATGACCTCATTTCACGTCACGATCTATATCCCTGGATTTGCGGAGTTTTTGTGGAAGAAAACGAACGGAAGCAGGGACTTGCAGGCAAGCTTCTGGAATTCGCCGTACAAGAGGCCAAACGCGTGGGTTACCATACCGTTTATCTTTCGACTGATCACACAACCTTTTACGAACGCTACGATTGGGAATACATAGGCAATGGCTATCAGCCCGATGGGGATGTGGCGAGAATTTATTCGAAAAAGATAGAGATTAAAGTCTAAACTGTTCAACCACGCTGTGGTTGTGAATTCTAGGTGATTATTACCCCGGGCTATGCCCGGGGAGATACATATTAAACCCCGCCGGGGTTTAAAGAAAATGACCGCAGAGCGGTTAAATATCGTAGAAATACGTCCGTAAAACAAAAAGAACTAAAGCGTAGTTCAATTTTTAACGCTTTAACATTTCAACGTTTTAACCTTCTTTTCCTTTGAAATGCCTATTTAATTAATTTAATAAAGTCATACATCTTATATAATAATCACTTGACACTTTCATTTTGACTGACTAATTTCTTTTATTGAATAAATAAAATGAAAGTGAGCGGGTTATGAAACGGTTTATCATATTATTAGTTTTATCCCTTACTTTGATCCAAGCTAATCCTATTGATGGAAGTCCAACCATTAATGAAATTCAGATCATTGAGCCCGATAATTGGTTTATTGAAATTATGGCTCCCGATGGATCAATTGTAAACATAGACAGTATATTTATTGAAAGCTTATCCGGAAAAGCAAAAGTCGAGTTTCTGGATTCGGCATCTACGTACCCATTTTTTACACAAGAGAATATGTCTGAAGATCTACAATTATCGAGAGAAAGTGATAGCATAACAGTTCATATTTATGGCTATTCATCCGAGGATATAAATTATTCAAGAAGTTTTGTAATTGGTGAATATCCCGGATCCCGTTTACATAATATTGCTGAAAATCAATCACTTGTCTATGATATGGAACATTACTGTTATTATAAGACCAATATGCCAACTCCAGGAGAAGTTAATTCCAGTGAATGCTATGGCAGTCTATATGGACATTTTTTTGATATTAATGGTCAACCTATTAGGGATATGTACTTTTTATTCTACAATATCATGTGGCGACCCTATGAATATATTGATTCAACAGGATTCTATAAGGCAAACAAACCGGCAATGAATTACTATTTTGATGCATTTCAAATGCATGCATATGGAGAAAGTAAGGAAGTATGGTATTTCCAACCGGTCGAATTAGACCTTGAGCCGGGTGATAGCATTGAAGTAAATTTTACTGCCCTTCAATCATCAATAACTCCCGTCATCCAAAACACCATCATGTTCAATAATTACCCGCATCCGGCATCAAATTACACCTGGTTTGTGATCGATAACACCGAGATCG